>JAUYSE010000224.1 GCA_030696465.1 Legionellaceae bacterium | reverse complement strand
GAAGAAATAAACAATATTCTGCAATCCTATCTCAATAAACGCATTAAACTCATCAATGATATGGAAATTACTTTAAATGACACCAGCAGATTTTTTCGAAACATTGAAATATCCAGTGACAAAGCCCGTTATGTTTATACCTTAAAGAAAAAAATACTAGAAGCACCCAGCAAACAAACCATTGAAGAATTGTTAGATACCGCCAAAATAGAGAATCAAACCTTACAAGATAAAATAACGCACCTATTCTTCATGAAAAGTGACTTAGGACGTGCTCTAAAAAAAGCCTCGCATTTATGTGCCCATTTTATTGCGGAGGTGACGCCTAAAAAAGACAACGACCCCTAGACTCTTCACCAAACGACAACGACCCTGACTTATGCAGGATCAAACTCAATCAATGAGGACAGCAGGGCAGAGTCGATTGATTCTCATAACAAATATTTCTGGTATACTTCTCCTATTCTTATTGCTGATAAAACAGGTTGCTTTATGATTCATCGCCTTAGCCGCATGCGTGCCAGCCCTCAAATTCGTGCGCTCATTCAAGAAACGCGCTTACACCCTAGTCAATTTATTGCACCTTTGTTTATCCGGGCAGATATCACGGAAAAAAAAGCCATTACCAGTATGCCAGGCCTCTACCAATGGACACTCGATAGCCTACCTGAGGCTATACAAGAGATTCAGTTGCTCAAAATTCCTGCCGTTTTATTATTTGGGATTCCAGAAAGCAAAGATGCGCACGGGGCTTGCTCCTGCCATGCAGAGGGTATAGTACAACAAGCCATTCGTGTTATTCGGAAAACCGCACCAGAACTCTGCATTATTGCCGATGTGTGTCTCTGTGAATATACTGACCATGGGCATTGCGGGGTCTTGAAAGACGACAAAATAGATATCGAGGCCACTTTAGAGGTGCTGAATACACAATCCATTTCTTTAGCACAAGCAGGCTGCGATTTTGTAGCCCCCAGCGGTATGATTGATGGAATGATTCACAGTATTCGTCATGCGCTTGATCACGCGCAATTACAGCACTGCGGGATCATCAGCTATTCGGCGAAATACCGCTCTCATTTATATGGACCTTTTCGTGAAGCGGCGATGGGCGCGCCTCAATTTGGAGACAGAAGTACCTATCAAATGGATTTTAACAATCATCAAGAAGCGATTCGCGAAACCGCCATCGACATTCAAGAAGGTGCTGATATGATGATAGTGAAGCCCGCACTGTGGTATTTAGACGTGATTCATGCACTCAAACAACGTTTCCCTGAAGTCCCCCTTTGCGCTTACCAAGTCAGTGGCGAATATAGTATGATCCATCACGCAGCAAACGCAGGGGTCTTTTCACTAGAGGCCGCGATGCTAGAATCCCTCACTGCTATCAAACGCGCTGGCGCAGATATTCTCATCTCGTATTTCGCGCAACCTTTCGCACGTTGGTATTGGAAAATCAATGGAGTCTAAATTGATTGACTCTCGAATAGTGTCTATAAACCGTTTATTTTCAGCAGGAGTTCCAACGGTAATACGTAGACAAGTCGGCATCTGATAGGGATGCAAAGGGCGCACAATAATGCCTTGCGCGAGTAAGTACTCGTACCATAGCTGCGCATCCCCCTCTGTGTCCCACACTATAAAATTTGCCGCAGTCGCTCTCACTGAGAGCCCCAAGTTTTGCATCTCTTGCACTAAGCTCTGCATATTTTGTGTATTACCTACCACACTACGCAGAACAAAATCTTGATCTGTTAATGCGGCCAAACCAGCATCCATCGCCAAACGATTCACCGTAAATGGCAACTGTGCTCGAGCTAACCACTGTATCAGCTCAGGATTGCCTAACACATAACCCAAACGTAAACCCGCCAAACCATATATTTTTGAAAAAGTACGTGTCACCAGCACGCGCGGAAATGCACTTAACCACGCTAATTGCGTCAAAGCACTAGGTGCATATTCATGATAGGCTTGATCAAGCACCATTAAAGTGTGTTCCGGCACAGACTCCATTAAGTATAATAAATCCGTATCGGACAACGCCCAGCCTGTGGGGTTATTCGGATTGGCCAGAAAAACAATACCGGGCTTTTGCTTGCAAGCTTCTAATAATGCTTCCACATCGACCGAGCCATCTGCTTTATCTGCGACTTTATGTACCGGAATCCCCAAGGTTTCTGCTTGAATCACGTAGGTGCTAAATGCATGTGCATGCGTGATCACCCAGCGCTCTGTATGCAAGGCAAACACCGTCATAATTAAACCAAACAGTGGATCAGAGCCATTCCCTAGCAAGAGCATGTCTTCGCTCACCCCAGAAAAATCAGCCAAGGCACGATGCAAGGGATGGGCCTCCATGCTTGGGTATACGGCCGCCGTTTGCGCCGCACAACTGCGTAAATAGTCCAATACCGCAGGACTACAACCCAAAGGATTTTCATTACTCGCTAATTTAATGATATCACCTAATGTACGTTCTTTCGCCAAAGATTCTATGGACTTTCCGGGTTGATACGGCATCAAGGTTTGAATACCTGAATGTATCCATTTAAGAAGATCTACCATTTGTTTATCCTTGTAGAGCACGCTAATTTTATGCATAAGATGCGTTTGCCCTGTTTATCCTTGCCTTTTATTATCAAAAAGATTAAATTTCCGCACGATATCCAACCTCAAAACAGGAAACATTATGCGTCACACTTTGGGATTTTCATACCCAGAGGTGCTGATCACCTTATTGATTATCAGTACCAGTATAGGGCTCATTTCACGTCAGCAATGGGCATTACAACATGCGATCAACCAGATTCATCTACCGCCGGTTGAACTGCAATTATGAATCGTAAACCTTACTCGCCCGCGATTAGTCTGATCGAATTGCTGATTAGTCTTAGCCTAGCCAGTTTAATGTTTTCTTTTTTAACACATTACTACTGGAAAGTACAGACACAGTACCAATATACACAAAAACATTTAGAACAAACCCTGGATATCCATCTGATTTTACAGCTTTTATCTTATCATCTTGCGCATGTGGGCTACACCCCTTGTGCTTCTAGTCATCTTCTCGATATCTATGATCCACAAATACCTGCACGCACATTACAAGCACTCACTTGGCAACAACAGCCCTTCCCTAGCCTCAGTATTCGTGGCATGAACCCCTACTACGGCTATGTTACTCATATCCATGGCCCTAATAGCGTACAAATTTACTTTCCTTGGAAAACTATCATAGCCCCTCAAATGCTCATTACCGACTGCGTGCATGCTGAAATTATCAACGTTACACCACAGCGGCACCAGCAACGCTTACAATTCACTACCGCACTACATTATACCTATCACTCACCGATTTACATTGGTGCCTGGGAAGAACTTATTTTTTCGATTAAAACGCCCAAAACCCCAAAACGTACTCACCATCAAAAACCAGGATTATGGCTACAAACGAGAGGCCATAATGAATATTTAAGTAGTCTTATACAAGATTTTCAAATCAAAAAAATATCCGAGCAACCGTTCACTTTACAAATTATTTTCTCGCTAGCGATAGGTCAAAAACTGCCTTATACACTGCGTTTTAGAGAAACACCATGAGGGTATCATCTCTCTATAATAAGCAAACCGGTATTATTTTAATTTCTACACTGGGATTATTGCTGATGTTACAACTTTTAATAGTATCGCAAATGCAGCAGTTCAGCTTATATTTACGCGCACTACGACGCAATCCTCAAGCGCAATTTCAAGACTTACGGCAACTTGCTCTGCAACTTGCGGCGTCCTCTTCAAAAAAGTCCTGTATATTAACAGAGGAACAATGGTTGGAAAAATCCCCGTGGAACCCTGCCAACATGCACTGTGCCCTCACTTTCAAATCTCAAACCTATGCTTATACATTACAAGATCTTGGCACTTTTCCTTGCTTGCAGCATCGCGTATCTCATCAACTTTTTTCTACCCAACATCAACGTTTTATGCTTTGGACTCGAAAAAACCACGTTTTATATTGGGTGATAGTGCGCACTGCCAAACGAAGCCCTTTCATTGCTTGTGAACCTCCAGAAATCGTTCGTAACACTCCTCTCGGTATTCTTAGTCTAAGTTATTATCAGCAAGAGGAGTAATATAATTACAGAGATACAACTGCGGTGGAGACGAAAATCCCGTTGTTGAGTAATAAGATAATTTAATGTATTGTAAAAGTTTCTCTAGTTGGAGCTATTTTAATGCCTTTATTAATTGAACCCTTGAAAAGCGAACTCGAAATTTTTAAAAACCTGCTCCCCGAACTAAACAGCATTCTTGAGGTCAACAATCCCTTAGATCCAGAACCAAGAGAGAGGCGAGTTTCTGATTTTGGTGAAAGCAAGCCTACTTATTTTGCATCTGAATACCCTTTACAAGATATTGTGGATCTTGCCGAACTTATTGAGGATCAAGGTGCGTATCCTTTAAAAGAAGAGCAATCCATTGCAACACATCTTATTGAAATCCTCGAAAACGCAACCCGAGACAACTTATTTGGCGAGCAAGCCCAACTCTTGAGTCAATTACAAGATCCACTCCACGAAGACATTAGGCGGAGGATTCAAACCTGCACGACTAACCTCATTACAGCAGTCGTTCCCTTAGCAGATGATTTGCTTAGAGACTTAGAACATAATCTCCAATCTCGACCAGGAATGTAATTTGTGTGCTTAGAGCTTTAAAGCTCGAGCACCAAAGCTTGCCCTATCAATTCTCTCAGCGTACTTTCTGGATGACTGCCAGACTCAGAGTATACCGCAATCCCCTTTTTAAAAATCATAATATGGGGCACTGAGCAAATACTGAGATCTTCTGCTAATGCAGTGGCAGTCTCTATGTTTACTGAAGCAAAACTGAGCTGGGGATAAGCCTCTGCAACTTTTGCAAAAATCAGCGCAAACGTTTTACAAGGGACACACCATTCAGCCCAAAAATCCATAATCACAATAGACTGTGATTGAATTAAAGGCTCAAAAGTCTCCTCTGATATTTCCTGTATAGGCATAGAGTGCTCACTGTGGTGGCAATACTTTCAATATACGTGCAAACACTTCATCGACACTCCCTTCGCCCTGGACCATATGATATTGGGGTGCTAATCCGCCATGACGTGCAGCTTCTTGATAATGTGCGACTAATGGTTCTGTTTGCGCCCGATAGACTTGTAAGCGTTTCCGTACGGTTTCCTCTTTATCATCTTCGCGCTGTACTAATGGCTCGCCACTGATATCATCGAACCCTTCCCGTTGCGGTTTTTGAAACAACACATGATACACTCGACCCGATGCTACATGCACTCGACGCCCAGTAATTCGTTGAATAATTGCTTCATCAGGCACGGCTATCTCAATAACCTGATCAATATGGATATGCGCTTCTTCCAAGGCTTCGGCTTGTGGTAAAGTCCGTGGAAAACCATCCAATAAAAATCCCCGCGCGCAATCTACTGCTTGTAACCGCGCATTTACCAAGGCCACCATAATACCATCTGGTACTAATTGTCCGGACGCCATTATCGATTGCGCCTCTCTGCCTAAAGCACTGCCTTCTGCAATCGCTGAGCGCAACATATCTCCTGTAGAAATCTGTGGGATATGAAAATGTGCCGCACAACGTGCCGCTTGTGTTCCTTTACCTGCCCCTGGGGCTCCTAACAAAATAATACGCACGAAATATTCCTCAACTTTAAAAATGACAACGATTCATTTGCGCACGATACATCTCCGCACGCGCCTTTACCTTACGCGCCACACGGATTAACCATGGTTTTTTTAAATATGTTTTTCTTTGATACCCGCCAATCCCTTCATGATAAGCCAAATACAAGGCATATGCATCGTTTCGCGGAATTCTAGCTAAACGATTTGCTTGATTGGCATACCAGCCAATAAAGTCAGTGGCATCACCAAAGTTGTTACGCGAAGCAAACCACCCCCCTCGGGACCGTTTATATTGTGCCCATGTTCCATTTAATGCTTGAGAATAACCATATGCACTTGTTACATGTTTCCATGGTATAATCCCAAAAAGTGTCGTACGGGGTGGCTGAGCATGCGCCTGAAAGCTGGATTCCTGATGAATAATTGCAAGCTGTACTGGGGTAGACACTCTCCATGTCTTTTCAACTTGTGAGGTATCTTGATACCATTGAGGATATTCACTAAAAATATGACACGCGTGATTCACATTATGCGGGGGATTTTTAACGCAAGCCGTTATAAAACCCGTCAAAGCGATCACCATGAACAAATATTGTTTCATGATAGTAGTCGTCCTGTTAAAATGGCGTTATTATATCTCTTCATGAAGCAGGGGACCATACTTTATCATTTACTGCCATTAAGGAAGTTCGTATGCCTATCATAACCATTAACGCCAAGACATTACAAGATTGGCTCGATAAAAATGAAGTAGTATTAATCGATGTTCGCGAAGATTGGGAGCACAAAGAAGCGTCCATTCCTGGGGCGCAGCTCATCCCTCTCGCACAACTACAACACGATAATCTTCCTGCTTTCGACGGAAAAAAACTCGTATTTCATTGTCGTTCTGGAGGGCGCAGTTTAGCCGCTTGCAAAAAAATACAGGAAAAACTCCCTGAAATTACGGTATATAATTTGGAAGGTGGCATTACAGCCTGGCAATCTTGCGCGGGTTAATAATTTACCTTACGCCGCATAGTATTAAATGAGTATATTTTTTATAGGATAGTATCATGAGTGCCATTGTCTCAGAACACGACGACCAACAGCAACAAACCCAGCTCACCATGCTGATCATTTTAGGGCAAAAACAAAAATATGTAACGCATGCCCAAATTAATGATCTCATGCCGCACATTACTGACCCTGAGCATTTTCAAGTCATTACTGAAATGCTCGAAGGCATGAATATTCGCGTCTTTGAATCGCCTCCTAGTGATGATGAAATTACTATGTTCGGTAGTACCGAAGAGGCGCCAGATGACGTAGAAGAAGCAGCTGCGGTATTAGCTTCGGTAGATAAAGAAACTGGTCGTACCACTGATCCAGTGCGTATGTACATGCGTGAAATGGGAACAGTCGAACTACTCACCAGAGAAGGTGAAATTCTTATTTCAAAACGCATTGAAGAAGGTATTCAACAGGTCTTAAAAACACTTTCCTTGTATCCAGAAGCGATTCATATGCTGATACACGATTATGAAAAAGTGGCCACAGAAGAAGCTCGCCTCAGTGATATCATTAGTGGCTTTATGGATTCTGAAGATGATGTGGGTGCAAGCGACATTGGAAGCCTCTTAGAAGACCCTAATGCAGACGAGCTGATTCTTGGGGTAGTGAGTGAAGATGAAGTCGATGAAGACGGCACGGTACTTGAAGTCGATACTGGCCCCAATCCTGAACAAGCAAAAACTTATTTTGACGAACTACAAGTCTGTTACGAACAAGCAACACTTGCTATACAACAACATGGCCGAGAGCACGCTGACAGTCAAGCCTCTATCCAAGCGATGGCTGAATCGTTCTTAAAACTCAAATTAACCTCTCGTCAATTAGATAGACTCATCGGACATTTCCGTACTCGACGCAATGCTATTCGTGATATTGAGCGCCATATTATGCTCCTTGCGGTAGATAAATCACGCATGCCTAAAAAAATATTTATCGACACGTTTCCTGGGCAAGAAACCGAATTAGAGTGGTTACCTCTGCTCGAGAAAAAACAAGCGAAATATCTCGATTTAGAAAAAATAGCACTGGTCAGAGACGAAATTTTACACTTACAGAAAAAATTAATGTCGCTGCAAGAGCAACACGGATTAAGCATCACTGAAATCAAAGAAATTAACCGAAAAATTTCTGTGGGTGAAGCCAAAGCACGTCGCGCTAAAAAAGAAATGGTCGAAGCCAACCTACGTCTGGTTATTTCTATTGCTAAAAAATACACGAACCGTGGTTTACAATTTTTAGATCTAATTCAAGAAGGCAATATTGGTTTAATGAAAGCTGTCGATAAATTTGAATATCGCCGAGGGTATAAGTTTTCTACCTACGCCACTTGGTGGATACGTCAAGCAATAACGCGATCTATTGCCGACCAAGCCCGTACCATTCGTATCCCGGTGCACATGATAGAGACCATCAATAAATTGAACCGTATTTCTCGTCAAATGTTACAAGAAACCGGGCGAGAACCCTCTCCTGAAGAACTCGCAGTGAAAATGGAACTCACCGAAGATAAAATCAGAAAGGTTTTAAAAATAGCCAAAGAACCTATTTCTATGGAAACGCCGGTGGGTGACGATGAAGATTCACACTTAGGTGATTTCATTGAAGATGGTAGTATGGAGTCTCCTGTAGATTTAGCCACTATTGCCGGACTACGCGAAGCCACATTGGAAGTTCTATCCACTCTTACGCCACGAGAAGCCAAAGTGCTACGTATGCGTTTTGGTATAGAAATGAATACCGACCACACCTTAGAAGAAGTCGGTAAACAATTCGATGTAACCCGAGAACGTATTCGACAAATTGAAGCGAAAGCGTTACGAAAATTACGGCATCCGTCTCGCTCGGAAAAACTGAAGAGCTTTATTGATGTGGATGAAGCCTAGTAAGGCGAGGGGGGTGGATTGGATCTAACTGCTCCGCTCCCTCACGTTCATGGCTTTACACACAAGTAAAGCCACTATGTTTTAGAATCTATGTCCCATCTTAATTTGCATTGAAGTTAAATGAGTTCCCGCTTTTTCTAGATTAGAAAGGCGGGTCCTGCCGATTGCGGACCCCGCCTTTCTAATCTAGAAAAGCGGGAATTCCTTCAAGCGCGCGTCAGTAAATACAAATGCACTTGTCGGACTCCTTTCTCATCCCGTGCCACATCTATTTTTTCAGTTTGTAGAATGGAAAAACCACAGCGTAGGCACAACTCTGTAATATAGTTTGGGTGATGCTGAAACCGTGCGCTGCGTGCCAGTTGCCAAGGCGCATGGCTACCCTGTTCAACAGAAAATATAAAATAACCCTCTGCATTTAAATGCTGATACACCAGCGAAAACAAAGTATCTAATTCCCCGAAATAGGGCAACACATCCGCACAAATAACTCCATCAAAGCACCCCACATTGTGTTGCAAATATTGCGTAATATCCTCTGCCACACATACATCATAAATTTCTTTTTTTTCGGCTTGTGTCACCATTTTAGGAGAAATATCGACCCCCACCAAATAGTCACTATGCTGACGAAGATAAGCGCCCACTAAACCAGTACCACAACCCAAATCTAAGGCACGAGAAAATCGCTGCAAGGTATTAAGCCATACCGCGATTTTAGCGGGTAACACATAAGCCAAGGTTTCTTGCATATGCGCGTCATAGTACAAAGCATATTGATCAAATAGCTGTTTAGCGTACTCTGGACAGCTAGGGCTCGCCTCTTCTGCTCCTCTCAAAGCATTTGACAGGTGGGTTAAAATGGGGTCTTGGGGGCATATCGCTTGTGCTGAGCGTAATATTTCTAGAGCCTTGCTCCGCTCTCCCTGGCGCATATATAAAGCCGCCAAATTTTTTAATGCATCCACATGTTTAGGGTCTAAGCGTAAAATTTTCTCAAACCGCTGTATCGCTTGCGCCCTGAAACCTAAGGTCATTTCAGCTACCCCAGCATTATAAAGATACTCCATATTTTCCGGGAATTGCTCTAGTAGGATTGCGTAATGGGTAAGCGCATTATCAAAACGATCATGCTCAATAAAAATAGCCGCTAAATTACTGCGTGCAGCCTCGTGATTTTCCTCTAAAATCAGTGCGTGCACAAAACACTCTACCGCTTCTTGCGCGACGCCTAAGCGTAACGCGGTGACTCCCAAGTTAACCCAGGCATCCACCATATAAGGATCTTCTTCTAAAGTATTTTCAAAATAATTTTTAGCCTGAAGATAATTTTCCTGTAATAAGGCAATCACACCCAAATAAAAAAACTCTTGTGCGGCAGACTCTAAATGACCAAATTGTTCCTGCACCAACTGTGTTGCTGCCGGCCAATCCTGCCGACGAATAGCTTCCCAAATACGCTCTACAGACATGCGTTTTGTTCCTGTGACCATTGTTGTTGAAAATGTAATAACGCACGGGCGCGATGACTTAATTGTTGTTTTTCTCCCGCAGGTAATTCAGCTACTGTGCAGGTATGATCAGGTAAATAAAATACGGGATCATAACCAAAACCACCCGTCCCTACTGGTTTTAATGCAATTTTACCCCACCAAAGTGCCGATCCAATACACGGCGTAGGATCTTCCGGGTGTGCTACCGCAACGATAACACAATAATAATAGGCACTGCGCTCTTCTCCTGAAAACTCTTCCATAAACGTCAACAGCTTTGCGATATTCTGTTGATCAGTTGCACCTTCCCCCGCATAACGGGCAGAATAAATCCCTGGCGCCCCCGCTAAGGCGGGAACCACTAAACCAGAATCGTCCGCCAACGCTGGCAAGCCCGTTTCTTTACTGGCGTAGCGCGCTTTTAATAAGGCATTTTCTACAAAAGTGAGACCTGTTTCTTCAGGAGTTTCTAGATCCCAATGACTTTGCGGTACACATTCCCAAGCCGGCAAGCCTGCTTGTATTTCTGTGCATTTATGTACATTATCGCTGGCTAATACGAGTATCGACATATTCCCCTCTCCCTAAATTTAGCTTCACAATTTCTTTCCACCGTTCTCGCTCAAACAACTTCCCTCGTGTAATCAAACGCAGTGATTGGTATAGGTTATGCATCTTTGGATCCGCTAACAAGTTTTTATTTTCTTGTAGACTTTCAACGTAGTGCGGTGGGACCTCGCGATAAAAATGGCCAATACGCCAATGCAATTGTGGTTTTGCAGGCAGATGTGCCAGTAAAGGATCGGCCAAAGCACAAATATCTATCAAATGTAAATCTGGACCACCAAATAATCCATCAAAACCCAGCGCACCACAAGCAATGCCAAATCTCTGCGGCGCACGTACACGCCAAGAAGGAACTTTATGAATCGCTTTATCAATGGAGAATAATCCAAAACTTTGAAACCAATATCCTCGCTCATCCGCAATACCATCTACTCCCAATTTATTCTCATAATTAGAGCCACTCAATACGGTATAATGTATATTTACCATTCCTAAAAATAATAATTGGGCAAAAATAATGCCCTTCAACCAATCCCAATCTTTTTGATCCACTATCAATACCATTGCCATTAATAAGGTACAAGTAAAATAACGACCACTCATAAAGTCTCCACCAATCATCAGCACATAACTTAGGTAGAGAAGAATGCCAAAGGAAACTGCTTTTTTCTCGGACGCGCGATAACAGAGTCCCAGGATAAATCCATATAGAATCGCCAATAAGGTGAGCGGGTCTCGAGTCAGTGAATCTCTGAAATATCGCCCTCCTTGCCAAAATAATTCGATAACCGGAATGCCTGCCCCTAATTTTGCATACGCGGTATTAGGCACTAGAAATCCGTAATAGGTGATGGAGAACACGGTCCATATCAGTACAGGGATAAAACCAATGCTCATTGCTTTTATAAGACTAAGAGGGCTCCCCCTATTCTTCCAGATTACTACGAGCATCAAGGGAAAAATCAACAACGTTAAATCCGCGCGACACAGATACAAACCCGCACACAATAAAAAGAAAATACTATTTTTTTTAAAATTAGTCTGCGACATTACCTGCCGAGAGACTAAAATAATCAATAACAATATCGCATGAGACAAAGGGTTTTCTAAACCAGAGGTAGAAAAATCAACATACGCTTTAGAGAGTATTAATAAACATGCACCAAACATTCCCGTCCAAAAATCGACTGCAATGCGGTAGACCAACAGCCAATATACCCATAAAGAAAGTAAGATGGGCAGCGCAAAAGCCACAAAAAAAATATTTTTTACGACTGCAGTACCTCCTGAGAGCAACAAAAACCATAAAGGATGCGTAAACGCCTGCACCCGCTCATGAATATTAAACACAGGACCATAACCATAGATAAAATTTAATACCGTGCGTAGCGTGATACCTGCGTCGTCAGAAATCCAGGCCGTACGAATGAGCTCAACCAAAGCGACCGTAAGTAATAAAGAAAAACTCAGCGTTTTCCCTTTGAAAACAAAACCTGACGGTAACTGTGCTGAATTATCCTCTCGCATTTATGGGGCGCCCAGTCCAAGGAGTGCATTTAATTCTTTATATAATACTGGCCATACGACAGAGTTCGGGACGATATATTCATGATGCCCTGAAAATGCAATTTTTCTCAGTTGCACTGGCTTATTCGCTGCTTGTGCTTTTTGCACATACAACATAGCAAATGCTTCTGGTACGACTTTATCCTCTTCGCCTGCAAATAAAATTTGAGGGACCTGTGCAGACAGCATTTCCATTGGCGAGGTTTGTGCGTAACGTGCCTCTAATACCTCTGGCTGATCAGAACCCAATAATTGACCAATAACATCCGCACGACAGCCTTCTTCTGCAGGTTTACGCGCCAATTTAAGATCAGGCACGCCTCCTAAAGAGATCGCGGCTTGTAATGCTAAAGGATGAGGAGCATATAAAGGGCTTTCAGCATTCAGTGCCGTCCTTGAGGATAGCCATAAGGCTAAATGTCCGCCTGCAGAATGTCCTACCACGACCACTTTATCTAAATTTAAATGATATTTAGGCGCAATTTCACGTAAATAATCTGCAGCTTGAGCAACATCTAAAAATGTCCCTGGGAATCCACCCCCCGGTTGATCGACGCGGCGATATTCAATATTCCAAGTTGCAACGCCTATATTACGTAAAGCATCTGCCAGTGCCTCCGTATTATCGACATTTACAACGGTATTAGACTTAGGGATACGTGACAACCAGCATCCCCCATGGATAATGATCGCAACCGGATAAGGACCCGGCCCTTTTGGCAGACGTAATAATCCAAATTCTTCAGCCTCTGCCCCATAAGCTAAACGCACGGTCGGTGGCAAACGGTGTAAAGACGTGACATCTTTAGCCACAAAAAGCCAGGGGGTTTGTGCCGCCATAAGTGAGGAGGATAGCGATAAGCACATTACAAATCTTACAATATTCATGCAGCTGCTCCTGAATAGAACGACACCAACGAAAACTCTATTAATACTTTTGAAACAAATCATATTTTTTTCGAATAGGATGGAATAACCATGCGAGCATAATCGTCACTGATACCCCCAGTGCTGATTCAAGTACTCTCGCAATCGCATTTTTCCAGGGGGGAATCTCTGGGCTTATAATGCCCACCACAATGATGACCAATGCAGTTAAATTGGTTAACCTCAGAGTTTTTTTCAAAGAACACAAAGAAACCATGATAGTACTGACAAACATGGTGATGGCTATAGTCCAGGCAGAATATCCCAAAGACATCGCACATAAAACAGCACAAATCGCCCCCATGCTGGAACCAAGAATTCTAAAATACCCTGCATTGTGTACTTCTTGAACCTCAACCTGCATAATCATGATGGAAGAAATTCCGGCCCATAGACCAGAAATAAGCGAGCTGCTAAAGTGCAAATACATCGCTATTTTTTGTGCTAAAAAATAACTTAAACTGACCGAGCACATCATTTGAAGTGCAGTCAACAACGATGTTTTCCTTATTATTGCGTGAAAATCCATATCCAAGCTTACCCCTCATGCGTTTGATCGCAATCATAACCCCTACCATTTAATATTATCATGCTTCATAAACGACTGAAACAGGAATCCCTTCCTCACGGTCGCGCCTCAGATAGATCTCGCTAAATTTACTCATAATATGCGTCTTTCCTGATCTGCTAGGGATACGATATTGCACCACCCGAAAAAACATTATATGATTTTACTCTAGATTCATTCAGGGCAGACATTTATGATAAGGAATATCATGGCATACTCCCGTTATAAAAAATCTTTAATCGCAGTGCTAGCCCTTTCATGCCTTCCGAGCCTCTCCTCTGCTGCAGAAAAAATGCACCTGCGCGGTGACCGCTATTGCGAAATCCTTTTCTCAAAATCTTTTCTAGAATATTCCGTATACAACACCTGGGGATTAAATAATTGTCCAGAAAACCTCTGGAAAAAAGTCACTATTGAAAAAGTCTCTCAAGATACGGGGGCATCCACTATTCTCTTAAATGGCCCTCGCTACTGGGTCATTGATGGTTTTACAAATACCACGCTCATCAATCCACAAACCAAAATTATCTCTGGATTGCCCGTCCGAGAAGCAGGGGTATTACGTTTAGGTATATTTGATTTATTTAAATCCAGAGGCCCTTATCACCAAAGAACCGTTGCTCGTCAAACTACCTGGATTTATGAAGCAGGAAAAAGAGTATATGAATTAATTGATCCCAAAGGACAAATATTTGTCATGCAATCGTATAGCACCCAACATCAGCCACAAACAATGGCATCTCTCGTAAATCTGGCAAAAAAACTCCATTTGCCCGCTGATTG
Organism: Legionellaceae bacterium; assembly: GCA_030696465.1. Classification (GTDB taxonomy): domain Bacteria; phylum Pseudomonadota; class Gammaproteobacteria; order Legionellales; family Legionellaceae; genus JAUYSE01. The sequence goes on along the minus strand of JAUYSE010000224.1, from coordinate 2,679 downwards.
GCAATTTAAAACAGGAATATTAAAGAAACAAGAGCAGTTAGAAGCGATTAATCAATCTGCCACTGTGATTCAAGACGACCTATCGAACACCTACCAATTGGCAACCCATGATTTTCTGTGAAAAATGCCGCAATATTTCCGCATTTAAGCACGTAATGCATTTATGATTTCATGGCTCAAAATACGCACGATCTATCCGACCGAGCCGAGACCGTGAGGGAGCGGAGAAGTTTGAAATGTTAAAATGCTCCGCCCTCATGGTTGTGACTCGGACACATCGTGCTAATTTTACCCTAAAGATGCGCTTGCCTTATTCCTGATTTCCAATCTTAGGAATACTGCTGTATTATTCAGCTTATATCACAATAGGAATTACTTTATCGTGCCTGTCTTACCAAAATGTCCTAAATGTTCGTCAGAATACACCTACACGGATGAACAGAATTTTATATGCCCTGAATGCGCACATGAGTGGCCCCAACAACCCGTAGAAGAGGTCATTGATGGGCCGCGCATTATTAAAGATGCACATGGCAATATTCTTCAAGATGGCGACACCATCACCGTGATTAAAGAATTGAAAATCAAAGGTTCTTCATTAGTCGTCAAAGTGGGCACTAAAGTCAAAAATATTAGACTAGTGGATGGAGATCATGATATTGATTGCAAAATTGAAGGTATTGGCGCCATGCAGTTAAAATCTCAATTTGTAAAAAAAGCCTAACCCAGCTTATTTAATACCGCGTTGATGCTCAACAGCATTTTCCCCAATCGGTGTTGGTGTTACCGGCGACTTGTGTGGTTTTATTCCCGAATAAAATCCATAGCGATTTTGAGAGGCCGCGCATTGCTCCGGTTGCACACGTCGGCCGGTCTGTTGTTCCCAAGCCGCAACAGAGGCATATCTTTTTGAAGGTTTTATGCAACGTGGCTCATCGTGATCAAAAGTTCCTTCTTGCTCTACTACAACATCATTTATCGTATCAATACTGGTACGATACCCTTTTTTAAATTCAAAATTAAGCTCGTCCCCAATATCGCTATAAAAATTCTCTGTACAGATAAAGTCCCCATAATATCTAAAACTTTCTATGATTTTATCGGACCCTTTCTCTATAACGTTCACTATTGCACTGCCGGTAAACACCGCTCCCTTTAGCAAAGGAGTATTGGCTACCAAAAAAATCGTCACATATTCCTCTAAGGACTCTTCCTCATCTTGTAATATCATAATAAAATTACTGTTTGGTACATTCTTCAGAGACTCTCTACTTTGTATCCACTTTTTAACTTGATGTGTGCCACCATAAGAATCCTTGCGTGTATAAGTATAAAACCACTCGCCCTTGCCTTCCGAAAGAGCCTTTAAAATTTTTTGTGTATTGATGCTTTCCGCTGGAGTTTCATCATCTAAGCACAGCGCTTCTTTTTGCAAAGAGACAAAGGATTGTGTTGTTTGTGTTGCCGCCTCCCTAGTCGGCACAGTCATACGCGCTGGCGCGTCCTCTGCGACAAGCAATGCTTCTTCTTGAGCAAGAAGTGCCTCATATTCCGCAATATATTTTTTTCTTTGTGCTTTTTCTGCCACTAGTTGTCTTTTTTTTGCAAGATTTTTTTGTGCCTCGGCCTCTTGACGTAAAGCCTCTTTTTGGGCTTTTAAAGCCTCTTTTTTCGCCTGCTCTTCCTGACGCAACTTGTCTTGTATCACCTTCTTGGCCAACGCGTCTTGACGTTGTTTTTCTTTCAATGCTTTTTTTGCCTGCTCTTCATTTGCCATTTCTTGTAGTTCCGGAGAAACCGCGACAGATTCTTTTCCCGGAACAGATTGGGTTGGTGCAAAAGGCTTCACGCCCTCAGTGCGCATTAACTCCGCTTCAATAGTAGAAAAAAGGTCTACTTCTATCCCGACTTTTACCGCCCCTTTACGTGTCGAACTTTGGTAATACATGGTTCCATTAGGGCGACGTGTAAGGGTCCATTGTGTTGTCGATAAGCTCGTACCCGGCTCCATTGCAGAAATACTCGCTAATGTTTTACTTTTTGCATCAATATCAAGTTCATATGTTGAATAGGTGCTCGAGGTAGTTGGCACTTTAAGAGGGGCTACTCCTGCGCTCTCTGATACAATATATGCGGTAATTTTTCCTCTCGTTTGCATACGACCTAGTATAAAATCTCCTGAAGAAACGAAACACATTGTATTTTCTCGGTTCCAATACTTATGTGTTCCGTAACCATGTGGCACACCAGATTGTATCTCACCAACATACTCATAAAACAAACGACCGTCAGGTGTATATTCTGGCTGAGATATATCATATTTTTTTAGGGTTACATTCGAGAGTTTATGCGGACCTGTAACCTCAACATCAAACGTGCTGAGATCTTGACGTCGAGGAAACCGTCCTTTAAAAGAAACTTGTTCTTTAGTCTTCCAATCACATATGGTGCATGTGCCTATAAAATGAGAGCCGTCATAACGCCCCTCAGTGATTCCCAGTTTGTCTGTACTGGTTTGCGTCACTTTACCACGTAATATTTCACCATCCTCATAAAAACCCTCTACTCTCAATACGGTATTTTCTCGTCTAATTTCATCAAGAATGACATCACCTTGTTACTCATCATTGTCATCTATATTGCCCTGCAATAAGCATCCATACTCATCTTTCCCAAATT
>JAUYSE010000213.1 GCA_030696465.1 Legionellaceae bacterium | reverse complement strand
AGAGGAAGACACTGAAGAGGAAGACACTGCAGAGGAAGACACTGAAGAGGAATACTCTGACGAAGAAGAGGATTCTAGTGTAGGCTTTAAAAATAAGCAGAAAATTGAATTACTCTCTATCATTCAGCGCTCTTGGGATTCAGTGCTGCTTTTTGTCGTGAGCCCAACGCTTCCGCCCAATAAACCCCCAGTGATTCATCAACCAGAAACATTAGAAGAAGGCACTGAGTTTGTATATCCCATCGTAGATTTTGGTTTTGCTTACGGTACTTCTAAAGCTGGAGCATTTGCTGCAGAAGCTGGTGGGCAAAATAAATTGCATTGGACGATCGAGAAAATAATTACCTTACTTGATGAAAAGTTGTCGGCACTAGGTTTGCCGGCTGATGCAGAGATACGAGTTAGTCTGGCAGGGACAGAGAGTGCATTACGCAAAATATTTGAATCTATTATTAATTTGCGTGGGAATATTGTCATCACCAATTATGACCCTGGTGCTTGGGGTGATAATTATTTACGTGTAGTAGAAAAAATGGTGCAAGAGAACTTGGGATATCCGCCCGAGGCCCCGAGACAACCTTATCGACAGCATCTTGGACACAAGTCTGGTGGTGGCACTAGCTTAAGTAGTAAAGGATAAGGCGTGCGCGTGAGCAAGCGGAGCAGTTGAACAGACTGTTTAACTGCTCCGCTCCCTCAGCGCATAGTAATCGAGCCAGAATATAAACACTAGCCTTCTGTCATACCCTAATCTCGTCATCTTCACCGCGTAAAGAGGTAAATAAGGCACGGAAAATGAGTAGTGAAGATCCATACGAAAGCGTGATTTAAGTATGCTATGGATCCTCGCTATTCTTATTTCGGTAGTTATTGTATGTTCAGCGGAGGCGAGGATGACGCGATTGAGGCATACGTGAAAAACTCAATCTCGTCTCGAGCCAGTTTGATCACAGAAAAGAGCCACGGAAAACCCTGCGGGAGATCTCATGCAGACAGATCGATCCTAGCTGTGTGTTATTTAGAGCGCAACCGATATAATACAAAAATTTTGCCAATAGATTGGATGCATTCAGCAGAGGTTGCTTCACAGAGTTGAATGGCGATACTTTTGCGATTCTCTCTATCAGTGTCAGCTATTTTAATTTTAATAAGTTCATGCGTTTCCAACGCGGAGTCTGTTTCTGCGATGACAGTTGGAGACAGGCCTTTACTCCCAATTAAAATAACGGGGTTTAAATGATGGGCTTGTGCTTTTAAAGCTTTTTTAAGTTGAATTTTCACTAAATGCTTGATAATAATTGTAAGAGCGTCGAATTATCCCATTTTTTTCTGGGAAAAGATAGGCGTTTTGAGTATTATATAGTGTAAATATATTGTACGCAGTTAAACTTTGAGATTTTTATATTATGTCCCGTTCCAAAAGCAGTAGTCGTTGGCTACGTGATCATTTTAATGATGTTTATGTGAAAAAAGCGCAGAAAGAGGGATATCGAAGCCGTGCAATCTATAAATTAAAAGAAATAGATGAAAAAGAATCGTTTTTGCGTCAAGGGATGGTAGTGGTTGATTTAGGGGCTGCCCCAGGTGGTTGGACGCAATATGTAGTAGAAAAATTACAAGGAAAAGGTTGTATTATCGCTCTCGATATACTTCCTATGGACAGTCTCCCTCAGGTACACTATATTCAAGGAGATTTCCGTGAAGAAGCTGTTCTGGAAAAATTGAATCACTGCCTGTTAGGGCGAAAGGTGGATGTTCTTCTTTCAGATATGGCGCCAAATATGAGCGGGAATGCTGTAGTAGATATTTCTCGCGCTATGTATTTGGCCGAGCTTGCGTTAGATTTTGCGCAGATGTGGCTGAAAGCGGATGGAGTAATGTTTATTAAGGTGTTTCATGGCGTAGGTTTTGATATGCTAGTGAAGAACATGCGCGGGCTATTTAAGCGAGTGACGGTGCGAAAACCAGATTCTTCACGTGCCAGCTCGCGAGAAACATATATTTTGGCTAAAGGATTTCGTGGCATAGGAGATCAAACAACTTAACTTTAGACTACAATAGAGTTATGTTGTTTTCCTCATAAGATGATCAATGACAGCAAGGGGTAAGTACTTTGAATGATATGGTGAAAAATCTTCTGCTTTGGCTGGTGATCGCCGTGATTTTGGTCTCTGTGTTTAGTAATTTTGGCCCTCATCCGGTGGCGGTTGAGCGTCTTCCTTACAGTGAATTTTTGTCTGAAGTAGACAAAGGCTCTGTAAATTCAGTTACCATTGAAGATGGTAAAATAATCAAAGGAATCACACGCACAAATCGTCATTTCGTGACTTATATTCCTATGCCAGATAATGTGTTACTTGGTGAATTATTAAAAAATAAAGTAGCAGTGAGCGGACAAGAAAAACAACAAGAAAGCTTCTTGTTGCATATCTTTGTTAATTGGTTCCCTATGCTACTATTGATTGGCGTGTGGGTCTTTTTTATGAGACAAATGCAGGGTGGCTCTGGAGGACGTGGAGCCATGTCTTTTGGTCGTTCTCGTGCAAGATTGTTAGGTGAAGATCAAGTAAAAGTAACCTTTGCTGATGTCGCCGGGGTAGATGAAGCCAAGGAAGAGGTGAAAGAGCTAGTAGACTTTTTAAGAGAACCAGCTAAATTTCAAAATTTAGGCGGACGTATTCCACGAGGCGTGTTATTAGTAGGGTCTCCTGGGACTGGTAAAACGTTATTAGCAAAGGCGGTTGCGGGCGAAGCAAAAGTACCGTTTTTCACCATTTCTGGTTCAGATTTTGTAGAAATGTTTGTTGGGGTGGGGGCGTCTCGGGTACGTGATATGTTTGCACAGGCAAAACAACAAGCACCATGTATTATTTTCATTGATGAAATCGATGCAGTAGGTCGACACAGAGGCGCAGGGCTTGGTGGCGGACATGATGAACGCGAACAAACACTCAATCAATTACTAGTCGAGATGGATGGTTTTGAAGGCAGTGAGGGAGTGATAGTTATTTCTGCGACAAATCGACCAGATGTTCTTGATCCCGCATTATTACGACCAGGACGGTTTGATAGACAAGTAGTGGTTCCCTTACCAGATATTCGTGGAAGAGAGCAAATTCTTTCGGTGCATTTACGTAAAGTACCTGCGGCAGCAGATGTGAGTATTAACTCAATTGCGCGTGGTACGCCAGGATTTTCTGGCGCTGATTTAGCCAATCTCGTGAACGAAGCCGCGTTGTTTGCTGCACGTGCAAGTAAAAAAATGGTTGGCATGTTGGAGATGGATAAAGCCAAAGATAAAATTATGATGGGTGCTGAGCGACGCTCCATGGTAATGGATGATCATGAGAAAAAACTTACGGCATATCACGAATCTGGCCATGCAATTGTGGGTCATTTAATGCCAAGTCATGATCCTGTTTATAAAGTGACGATTATTCCCCGGGGACGTGCTTTAGGGGTGACGATGTATCTTCCAGAACAAGATCGTTATAGCCATAGTAGGTTGCGTTTAGAAAGTCAACTGTCAAGTCTTTTTGGTGGACGTATTGCAGAGGAACTGATATTTGGTGCAGACGAAGTGACAACAGGTGCCTCGAACGATATTATGCGGGCAACCGATATTGCTCGAAAAATGGTTACCATGTGGGGATTGTCTAGTTTAGGCCCTCTCACTTTTGGGGAAGAGGAAGGCGAAGTGTTCCTCGGTCGTAGTATGAAACAGAATAAAGAAATCTCGGACGAAACCGCTCAAAAAATAGATAAAGAGATTCGTGACATTATTGAGAGAACCTATGTAAAAGCGCACACGATCTTAACTGACAACATAAAGAAATTACATGTGATGGCTGAAGCCTTGGTTAAATATGAAACCATAGATGCTAAGCAAATTGCTCAGATTATGGCAGGAGAAATGCCTTCTCCTCCAGAAGGTTGGGATGATCCTACACCGCTTCCGGAGCCACTAATCCCTACGAGTGAAAAAGAAGAAACTCCTGCAGAGGATAAGCGTGATTCTTAGGGTGATGTACACATGCCGTAATTACTCGTCCCGCGCCAAATATGGCCGTTCCTTCTTATGGAGTGAGTAGTTGCTTCATGCCTGCTATTATGGGGATTCTAAATATTACGCCGGATTCTTTTTCTGATGGGGGTCGATATCTAGCACGAGATGCCGCGGTATTTCGTGCTAGAGAGATGGTGGCGCAAGGAGCGCAATATATTGATATTGGGGGAGAGTCCTCACGTCCCGGTGCTCAACCTGTTTCCATACAGGAGGAGCTCGATAGAGTGATTCCTGTGCTTGAGACATTGCGTGGGGAAGTAGACGCTACTATTTCTATAGATACCAATAAACTTGCGGTGATGAAAGCGGCTGTAGCTGCAGGTGCTTCATTTATTAATGATGTGAACGGCTTGTCTGATCCAGAGGCGCGAGTCTTTGTCTCTCAGGAGCGTTTGCCGGTCTGTATTATGCACCGAAAAGGGGTTTCAGAAACCATGCAAAAAAAACCGGAGTATGCGCAGCCGGTGATAGAGGAAATACGTTCCTTTTTTGAAACAAGAGTGCGTGATTGCATAGCAGCAGGGATAGCTCGAGAGGCTATTTTTTTGGATCCTGGCATTGGGTTTGGTAAAACGCTTGATCATAATTTGAGTATTCTTCGTGAATTAGCCCAGTTAAAAGAAATGGGTTTCCCGATATTATTGGGAGTTTCTCGAAAGCAATTTATAGGAACAATTTTGCAAAAGCCCGTAGAAGAGAGATGTGTCGGAGGATTGGCAGTGGCATTATGGGCTGTTTTACAGGGAGTGTCCGTGATTCGTACCCATGATGTTAAAGAAACAGCCGAAGTTTTTCAAATATTAGAAGTAATACAGGGGTTAGCATGACACAACGGAAATATTTTGGGACGGACGGTATTCGTGGGCATGTAGGTTTGTCAAATGTGAATCCTGAGTTTGCTTTGAAATTAGGCTGGGCTGTGGGCCGTATTTTGGCAAATGGACATCGTAAAAAAGTCATTATAGGGAAAGATACACGTGTATCCGGTTATATGTTGGAGTCTGCCTTGGAGGCAGGCTTATCTGCTGCAGGAGTAGACGTTCATTTATTAGGTCCTATGCCGACACCTGGAATTGCTTACTTGACGCAAACATTACATGCAAGCGCAGGAATAGTCATTAGCGCATCACATAATTTGTTTGAAGACAATGGCATTAAGTTTTTCTCTGCAGATGGAAGTAAGCTTCCAGATGAACAAGAAATTGCCATTGAAACAGAAATGGAAAAACCACTACAAATGGTTGCCTCGCGTCAATTAGGAAAAGCGAAACGCATAAACGATGCAGTCGGGCGCTATATTGAATTTTGTAAATCCACCGTGCCATTTATGATGCGTTTATCGGGGATGAAAATAGTGGTGGATTGTGCGAATGGCGCGACTTACCATATTGCTCCGAATGTTTTTAGTGAATTAGATGCAGAAGTTATTTCCATTGGAGATAAGCCGAATGGTTTTAACATTAATGATAACTGTGGCTCTACCTCTCCCGAGTTATTACAGAAAAAAGTTTTAGAGGAAAAAGCGGATATAGGTATTGCTCTGGATGGTGATGGTGATCGTTTGTTGATGGTTGATAATCAGGGCAATTGTATTAATGGAGATCAGCTGCTTTATATTATCGCGAAAGATCGTTTAGAAAGAGGTTTGCTATCGGGTGGCGTGGTCGGCACCTCAATGTCAAATTTCGGTTTAGAGCATGCATTAACGCAACTGGAAATTCCATTTGCACGGGCTCAAGTTGGCGATCGTTATGTGCTTGAAGCGCTGAAAGAAAGAGGATGGAAGATAGGTGGAGAGTCTTCAGGGCATATTGTTTGTTTAGATAAAACCACCACTGGCGATGGAATCGTTGCAGCACTTCAGGTTGTAGCTTGTATGGTAAGGAATAACTGTGGCTTGGCGGAGTTATTAACAGGAATTTCTTTATGTCCACAAGTTATCGTCAATGTACCTACGGTACATGCGGCAAAAATATGTGAGCACCCAGATATGCAGCGTTGTCTCGCCGATGTGACGACATTGATGCAAGGAAAAGGACGAGTCTTACTAAGACCCTCTGGAACGGAGCCGCTATTACGTCTCATGTTAGAAGGGGAAGACTCTGCCTTGATTACAAAAAATGTGAATTATTTGAAGGGTATTATTGAGGAAGTAGGTAGTGGTTTTTCACCCGTAATATAGGTATACTCCGGGCACTAAAAAACAAGTTATAAGCGCGTGCAGTATAGAATTGCGAAATATTAAATAAGACCTGAGAGAAGGGGCGGGGTTAATGGTAAAACGAACAGTTTTTTTTCTGATGTTTTTATTTACTACTGTGCATGCAGAAAATGCCGTAGTGACCTCAACAACGACAGTTCCTCCTACGACGGCAGAGCCAATACTAGATGGATATTATCCAGCTTACCCGACTACGAAGAAGGGAGAAACCCCTGAAGCTCAAGCACAAATCGATCGTGGCGAATATTTGGCAAAAATGGGTGATTGTATCGCTTGTCATACCAATGTAGAAAAAAATACACCAGCTTTTTCTGGTGGTTTGCCATTGAACACTCCATTTGGAACCTTTTATAGTCCGAATATTACCCCTGATAAAGAAACAGGAATTGGTAATTGGACGGAAAGTGATTTCATCCGTGCGTTGAAAGAGGGACGTGACCCACAAGGCCGGAATTACTTTCCGGTATTTCCCTATATTTATTTTTCAAAAATGAGTAATGATGATATCAAGGCCTTGTATGCTTATTTTATGAGTCTTCCTCCGGTGAAGCGTCAAAATGATGAATTACCTTTCCCCTTTAATATGTCAATGGCACGTTTTGGAGTATGGGGTTGGAATATCTTGTTCTTTTTCCCACATGATGATCCTTTAACTTACGAACCAGGACAGTCTCCAGAGTGGAATAGAGGCCATTACATTGTAGATGGTTTAGGGCATTGTAGTATGTGTCATACGCCTTTAAATTTGTTAGGTGCACCTAAACGAAATTATTATTTAACGGGGACTTTTATCGATGGTTATTGGGCCCCGAATATTACGAGTTATGGTTTGAATTCTTCTACACATAGTGAAATAGCCGATGTTTTTTATAAAGGAGAGTTAATTAATAATGCCGGTCCGGTTGCTGGCCCTATGGCAGAAGTAAACCATAATAGTTTGCGTTATTTGACAGAAGCCGATCGCTTAGCGATTGCTACCTATCTAAAAACAGTCGTGAGTGAAGAGTATCTGGGTGTTTCTTCTTCTTCAGAAAAACAACCTACCTTGAAGCGTGGACGACAAGTGTATTTGCGGGCCTGCGTGTTGTGCCATCAAGATGGTAAAATGAGTGCTCCGATAATAGGGGATGGCGGAAATTGGTATATGCGTTTAAAAACAAGCGGTTTGACCGGCTTATATCGTCATACTATTCAAGGACACAATAGCATGCCAGTAAAAGGGGCCTGTGTTACTTGTTCTGATCAAGATTTGATATCGGCAGTAGACTATATATTGAATAATTCCCTAACGCGCTCTCAATGGGCAGATTTAGCCGCAGGTGGAACAGATAAATATCCTGGGAATGGCAAAACTGTATATACAGAAAATTGTGCCATATGCCATGCAGAAGGGAAAAATGGTGCGCCCAAATTGGGGGATAAAAAGGCATGGGAATACCCTATTTCTAAAAATATAGATACACTAGTATTAGAAGTGGTGAATGGTACAGAGCACCCTAAGAATGGGGACTGTAAATACTGTACAACACAAGAGATCTTAGAGGCTGTAAAATATATGGTGAGTCAATCTAAGACAGAAGGTAATTACACTTTATGGTAGATGTTTTTATCTTGTCACTTGAAAGAGTGACATTATACCAGATAATGACTAAAAATAATACAAGAGGAATTTTGTAGTGACACAAAAATTTAGCATATGGGGTGCGTTGAGTACGTTGTTGGTATCCACGGTGGGTTTTTGCGCCCCGGATCCATGGCAAATGAATATGTATCGAGGAGTAACACCCATAGAGCAAGATACGTATAATCTGCATATGATAGCTATTGGCGTTTGTGCGGTTATAGGTATTATTGTATTTGGTATTATGATTTATTCATTGATCTATCACCGACGCTCTCGAGGGTATGAGGCAGCACCTTTTCATGAAAATTTAAAAGTAGAAATTATTTGGACTATCATTCCCTTTCTAATTTTGGTTGCGTTGGCGGTTCCTGCTACTTCAGTATTAATTCGAATGGAAGATACCAGTGATTCAGACATTACAATTAAAGTGGTTGGCTCTCAATGGAAGTGGCAGTATCAATATTTAGACCAAGGTATTTCGTTTTTCAGTAATTTATCAACACCTCGTGCACAAATTATGAATGAAGAGGCGAAAGGACCTTGGTATCTTTTAGAGGTAGATCGTCCTTTGGTGATTCCTGTTCATAAAAAAATACGGTTTTTAGTGACATCTACGGATGTGATTCATTCATGGTGGGTTCCTGAGTTAGGAGTGAAGCGTGATGCCATTCCCGGATTTATGTATGAAGCATGGGCAAAAGTGGATCGTCCTGGGACGTATAGAGGGCAGTGTACGGAGCTTTGTGGAATTAATCACGGATTTATGCCTATTGTTGTACAAGCCTTAAGTGAAGAAGATTTTAACCAATGGGTCGCTGCGCAGCCAAAGGCAGTCGATATGTATGCAGCAAATCCCGCTGCATCAGCAGCTCTTCAGCCTATGACGAAAGATGCCTTAATGACCTTAGGTAAGAAAAAATATGAGATGTTCTGTGCGGCTTGTCATCGCAACGAGGGTCAAGGGATGCCCCCAATGTTTCCTGCATTAAAGGGCAGTTCAGTTGCGGTAGGTAAACCCATTTCTCGGCACATTAATATAGTATTGCAAGGGGTGCCAAATACGGCAATGCAAGGATATAAAGATCAATTAACGGATCAAGATCTTGCTGCGATTATTACTTATGAGCGTAATGCTTGGGGGAATAATACCAATGATTTAGTTCAACCTACGGATGTGGCGCAAGTGCGACAAGAAAACACAGCGTCTCCTACTATGGTGAATAAAGCACAATCTGGAGGTATGCGATGAGTAGTATAGGTATGTATGCGGCAGATGCCCATGCTGAACATGGACCAGAGCAAGGTAAGGGATTGATTGGTTTTGTGAAGCGTTGGGTGTTTACGACCAACCATAAAGATATCGGAACCCTTTATTTATTATTGGCCTTAGCAAGCTTTTTTATAGCAGGTGCTATGGCACTGTTGATACGGGCAGAGCTTTTTCAACCGGGGCTTCGTTTTGTTGATCCAAATTTTTTCAATCAAATGACGACATTTCATGGACTCATGATGTTATTTGGTGTTGTAATGCCCGCATTTACGGGCATGGCTAATTGGCAAATTCCAATGATGATTGGTGCACCAGATATGGCGTTACCTCGTTTGAATAATTGGAGTTTTTGGATACTTCCCTTTGCTTTTTGTCTTTTAATCTCGACCTTATTTCATGCTGGTGGT
>JAUYSE010000141.1 GCA_030696465.1 Legionellaceae bacterium | reverse complement strand
GTGAGGGAGCAGAGCAGTTGATGCGACGGTTTAACTGCTCTGCTCCCTCACGGTCGCGGCTCGGATAGATCGTGCTAATTTTACTCATAAGATCCGATTTCCCTGGGGGAAATGTGTAGCTTTTTAAAAATGGTCTACACTTAATAATAAGATCCAGTGTCGAGCTGTGTGACTGTTTTTCTGATCAGCTTGATACACATCATCATTATCCTATTCAAGAGGAGAAGTATCATGGGATTATTTAGTAAAAAAAGAACGGCTCTTCCAGAAGTTGAACACGGCGGACCCGAAGTCACACCTACTCACGACATGACGTCCATGAAAGATAAGCTACATCAAGCAACCGGTGTCGTGCCTAAACATGAAATAAAAGAAAGAGCTGACATGGATCCCCACAGACAGCCAGTAACCAACACCTTTGTGCTCTTTGAGAAGAAAGAAGACGCAAACGCTTACAGTCAATATCTTGCAAATGATCGTGGGGTTAAAGGTGGCAGTGGGGGGCCCAAATTTGTTGGGCAACATGTGCAAGGAGACGTGCGATTTGCCGTCATCTTAACGCCAAATAATGTGAAGACATTAAAAAATGTTGCTAAAAGTATTGAAGCTGCATTTACGCCGGCAACGCCTTCTACACATTGCGAACCACGATAGCGTTGTCACTACTTGGTAGTTTTATCATTAACTGTGTCTCGCAGATTCTTTACATGAGTCCTTCATGAGGCACCTTGGTAAAAAAGGCGCGTCATCTCGAGTCAGTTTGAGGTTGGTGAAAATCTCGGACAATCCTGCGAGAGATCTCCTGCCGAAAGATCGATCTGTCGGCAGGGGATTTCTCGCAGAATTTTCAGTGGCTTATTTCTAAGCGTGAACTGGCTCGAAATGACGTGCTAATTTTTTCGCATGCGGGCTCGTCGGGCTCGCACTCGTCTACGTAAATGAGCGCTAGGGCGCTGATATTTTAATTGTTTGTCATTGCTACAAAACACAATCCCGAGCCAGTTTGCACAGCGACTCCTACCTACACCGTATCCCGGTGACAGATTTTATCCGCCAAATATCCCACCGCTCCTGCATAATAAATCGAATTATTGTATTTTAAAATCATTTTATAATTCGGATAGGCTAAGAAGATTGGCCCTCCTAAAGGCTCGACGATGCTGGCTTGTAAGTGCGCGTAAGGTAGCTCGCTGCCATTGGCAGTTCTAACGCCCATTGCATTCCACTCACTCACTGGCTTGATAATTTGCTTGCCTTCTAAAGCCTTATCAAAGTGCGGTGGTAATTTGACATATACAGCCCACGGTTGACCTGCTTGCCAGCCATTTTTCTTCATATAATTAGCGATAGATGCGAACACATCGGGCTTAGAACCCCAAATGTCTTTCCGACCATCTTTGTCATAATCGACCGCATATTCAACCCAACTAGAAGGTAAAAATTGTGGTTGACCCGAGGCACCTGCCCATTCTCCCTTAAAATTCGCAAGAGACACATGTCCCTCATTCAAAATATGCAGTGCAATAAAGAGTTGCTTACGGAAAAAATCTGGGCGATCAGACTCATAAGCTAAGGTGACTAATGATTTAACTACAGGAAAATCACCCATATAGGTACCATAACTGGTTTCTAGTCCCCAAAAAGCCGCCACAAAACAAGGATCAACCCCAAAATCACGTCCCACCCCCTCAAGCAAGGTGCGATTCTTTTCAAATTGTTTTTGTCCCATGTAAATACGATATTTATCTACCCGTGTGGATAAATATTTTTGATAGGTTAAACGATGCTCTGGCTGAGAATGAGAAAAATGCGTAATGCGGTGATTAGGCTCTTTGATCCCTGCAAAGGCAGCGTCGACCACGGCCGGTGAAACCCCTTGCGCAATGGCTTCTTGTCGAATTTGATTTAACCATACTTTGAAATTTGGCTTAGCATCAGCCCACAGCGCTTGCATAAAGCAACACAGAAAAAACATTATCCCTAATTTTATTCGCATATGATCCTTCCTTTGTTGTCAAATATTTCCTGATACGCTGAAACGTTGTCTATCTTGTAAGCGTAATGCCGTCAACGTCCCACCCCAGACACAACCAGTATCAATCGCATAAACGCCTGGTACCTCTGTTTTTCCCTCTAAAGCCGCCCAATGCCCAAATATAATATCTGGGTCAATGGGGCGACGCCCTGGCGTCAAGAACCAAGGATACGTCCCCTCTGGAATGTGATCTAAAGCTTCTTTATACTGCAAGCATAAGCGGCCATCTGCATCACATACCCGCATACGGGTAAAAAAATTGGTAATAATGCGCCATCTCTCCATGCCACGTAAGTCTGCAGACCACACGTCGGGAAGATTACCATACATTTCCCGTAAAAAAGTCACATATTCTGGGCCCATCAATACTTGATGGACTTCTTCTGCACAAGTACTTGCCGTCGCTAAATCCCAACTTGGTGCAATCCCCGCGTGGCAGACAACCACCTTCCAATGCCTATCATAAACCATTAAAGGCTGCTGACGTAACCAGGTCATTAATATTTCTACCTCTGGTGCATCAAATAATGCGCGAATATCTGCATTGAGCGCAACCCCTGACACAGCTCTATAATAGACACTTAATAGCCATAAGTCATGATTACCGAGTGTCACGATGGGAGGATTCACCAATCCATGAATAAAACGTAATACCTGCAAAGACTCCGGGCCGCGATTGACCAAATCACCCACAAACCATAAACGATCGCACTGTGGATCAAAATGAATATGCCGTAATAAACGCTGCAAAGGCTCATAACAGCCTTGCACGTCGCCAATCACATAATCAGCCAAAAAGACCTCTTGTTTTTTGTAATGCCATGGTTTCTGGTGCCCGAGTCTGCCATTTTCCTTGCGCATTCAATAAATTCAACACAGAAACAGGGCCTTTGCGCGCACGCGCGATCTTATGCCATTCGGTTTTCGCTACCGCATGATGAATGAGTTCTGTCGCCGTTAAATGGTGTGTTTCCCCGGTTTTTCCATGATAGATATGGGTTGATTTTGGGAGTAGAACACCAAAATTTTTTATTAAAACGGCATCTTTTGCAAGCCCAACCTGGGTTTGCTCGCGCTGTAATGCGAGTTTCAAAAAACTCTGACGCACGAGATTCGCATTTTTAAACTGTATATGCTTTGTCACAAAAGATTCAAAAACTGTCTTACTAATCACCACACCAGCGGGTGTTAAGATCAATCCATCTTTATTCAAGACTAAATTGCCTGTAGCCAAGGATTCTTGCAACCAACGTAAAAAGACTAATCCCGCCTGTAAACTACGATCGGATCTATCTTCCTCTGCCAGAAAGGTTGCTGGTCGTGCCCCCACGACATCGGCGGCTTGTGAAGGCAGCATCATAATTTTCCGAAAATACCATTGCATTGCAAAAGCGTCTGCATTCAAAAACAATACGCCAAAGGTTTTCGCTCGATAAGGATCTTCTTGTAAGCAGGCTAACCAGGCGGATAGTACTTCTGGGTTACTCGCAATCCATTTATATCCTGCGGCAGGCATTAATGCTTTTGCTAGTAGCACATTCAGGGTGTACCGTAACTCTTTATCCTCTTCTTCGTGTACGGTATATTCATAATAGGCACCTAAACCATGCAAACTTTCTAATAATGGGTTCCATTTTTTTAAAAAAT
>JAUYSE010000137.1 GCA_030696465.1 Legionellaceae bacterium | reverse complement strand
TAAAAAGTGCGCATCGCTGCCCTATTGCTCTGTTAGAAGTGGCACAGCACACGCTTGATTTAATCCCCATGATTAATCCAAATCAGAAACATGCCATTACCGCCGATCGCAACCTCTTGCAAATGCCTTCCAGCACGCTACACGCTGGCAAAAGATTTTGGGTGGAACCCAGTAAAGAAGTTCTTGCGCAAATTCATCGTTTATGTCGCTCTGCCGATGTCATCGTTATTGCATCTGCCGAGGACTTTACAAAATATGCAGACAGTGTTGCGCATACTCCCTTACATTTGCAGCCACAAAGAACCATTGGCCTGGAATTTTCGACAATTATTTTATTAGAACCCCTCAGTTGGCTGACAGAGGCTTACTCCGCATGGAGCCCTACAAAACATAAACTAGATATCGATTTAGCCTTACAACAGACACTCCTGTTATTTACTAATATTACACGCAGTGCAGATATCGGCATTTTTGTACAAAGCAATCTGCATGAAGTAAAAGCACTGATGAAGCATTTTAAAAAACTGACATTTTCGACAAACTTACAAGCCTTACCCACAGAACATGATACCCCTGAAGATTGGTATCAACGCGCCTGTCAATTGTTAGAAGAAGGCAATGATAAACACGCTAATGATATTTTTGAGAAATTTAAAGAGGCGTTTGAAAAGCTGGGGCTAGAAAAACCGCAACCCGTAGTGAACACTAAAACGCAAACAGTCGTAGTTACTCGCGCCCAACCTGCACAAGCTCCTTCAACAGAAGCTTCAGCTCAACAAAAAGCACCTGTTTTGAGACCAGCTCTTATTACGCCTCCTATAGATACACCAAGTACATCAATAATACCTCTCCAAAGTACATCAGAATATATTTTTTTAGAACAACTGTGCACCCTATTTAATAAAAATAGCGAAGTTTCTGAGCTTCTCAAATTTATTATCCCCCACGTAGATCAACTCTATGTAGAAATAAGAAGGGATCTTCTCGAAAATAATGGAGAATTAACAAAAAAAATATTAAATTTTTATAAACCAGTCTCGGTGGTAAATGCAGAAGATGGGAAGATTACCTTAATAAAAGTAGCGCTTAATCACTTGTTTTTTCTCAATATACAAAAAGGTATTCTTTGTATATTTGGACGCTTATTACAAGATAATCTTATAGAGAAATTAAATTCTTTGGTTCGCATCAATATCCAGGGAATAGAATACTCTGTTCTACAAATTATACTATCCAGTAGTCTGCCTATACAAAAAGCACGGAGTGATGAAAAAATATCCTGGGAACAAGACCTTCAACACCCCCAATACCCAACTCCCCTGAAGTATTATACGGATTTGAGCGTTAATCCTGGGCGTTCTGCTTTAAAATTCATGAGAGATATATTAGAACGGCTTCACAATATGTCTCAAAAAAATATAGACGTTACTGAGGCGCTCCGTGCGTTTTTTAGCTGTGTACACCAAATACAAGGAACCGAATCGTTTATCTTGAGACTTGCAAAAAAAACGTCGGTTAACCCTTTATATTACTTAATGCTTGTAGAATATTACAATTACCTTGCTGAAGTGTTTACTCAACATCCAGAATATCAAAAGATATATTTTAGTGTATTGTTTTCGGATCCACTCCATAATAACTTAGAGAGCGAACAGCAGCTTTCTATTGTTTTTATGCAAGCAATGAAAATACATTTGCTAACCCCCTTTTTTAGGTTTTTTATAAACGAAAATTCGTCACGCATTGTAAGAGATATATTATATTTATCTTCCGAATACCCATTGCCTACTTCAGAACAAACAGATACCAAGGTAATCACTTCTGTTTTAATACAATTAATCATGGGGAATCTGCAATCATCCTCTAGTTTTAGTTTTTCAATACTCCTGCTCGCCTCTAAACACAATTCAAATAAATTGATTACCTATTTAAGCAGCTCCTCCACTTATTATCTTCCAGAAAAAAAATCTATAGTTACAGGCGTTCCCTTATCGATTCTCTTTGAAAAATCAGGGTATCCTATTTATGAAATACTCAACCTTCTCACAAATACACTAGATAACGTATCTATTCGTTGTATATTCAATCTATTTTCATCTGCTACTCTATTAAACATAAAAGAAAAAGAACAATTTGAAAGTTTTTATCTTCTAATGGTTGCTTGCTCAGAAAAATATCCTGATTATTTTATTACAGAATTTTTACCTAAATTTAGATCAAACATCATGCCGGAACTGAGTGCTTATCTGCCAATATATCATTCTAAAGAGCACAAGCATGCTAACTTAGCTATCTTTTCTATTATTTATTATTCAATAGTGGCTATTCCCACACTAAAAGACCCATTAGATTTATCTTATTTAAAAAACATGCAAGGGTTCCTGGATACTCTAAACACAATGCCTCAGAAAACCCAAGAATTACAAGATTTTTTACAACAAACACAACCTATCATTGCTCAAAAATTGGCATTAATCTCCAAGCCTGAATTCTTTAATAGATTTGCTCTCGAAGCCTTAATTAAAAGCCCTGCAGGATTTTTTAAGCCAGCTAGTTTGAAAAGCGGTTCATATAAAATAAACTTAGACCAGGAGCCTAATGGGCTTAGGATGAATATTACACTTCAAAAAATGACGTTTACAGTAACAATATCTAACCATCTAGTGCATAATGAATCTTTTTTACCCTGGATACATCCTGATACAAAAGCTCTTTTTTCGGATATTTCACCTACATTACTACAGAGTGTCATGAAAACTATTCGAGAATTTAAAAAACCATACAATAAAAACATAAAAGACGTACTACATCTACAGAATACTGAGTCATGTGATATATCATTATATACTCAGATCGTTAAATTCGCTGCTATTATTAATGAGCGTCTGTATCTTAAGCCTGATGGGCTCTTTGCTGAGCTTGTTGAGAACGACGAGAAAACTGCTCCAGGGAAATAGTACTTATACCCTACAGGCTAACGGCAGTGCTCCTGTACACTACTCATCAAAGCAGTGCACAGGAATACCTTACTTTATTCCTTTTCGGCCAGCTGTACCGTCGCTTGTGTCAAATCTAATAACTCACGAATCGCCACAAAAAATAGAACATAATTGAGCGTGGTACTTGAACGTAAGGCACCAATAATATGTTTCCAACGTTCAATCCATACTTTATGATTATTGGTCCACGTTTCATACGCTTTTTTCCAGTCATTTTTGCCTGCATGTCGCAATAGACCTAAAGTAAGTGTGCGCTGCTGCCAATCTAAATCATCTCGTAATGCTTCTCGAGATAAGGATTCCCATTGATTTTCTGTAGGGTGTGCTATTACATGCGAGCGAATCCAGGTAATATCTAAACGCTCTCCTAAAGCAAAATAGACTTCGGCTACCTTGACCACATCACATTGCAATTCATGACTCACCTCAATGATATCCATTGCAGAGAATAAAGCACGTGTTAAACTAAACTCATGTGATAAGGTTGGTGATATCCCTAGCTTAATATAAGCATCATAATGCTCTTTATATTGTTTTGCAGTCACTTCTGAAAAAGCGCCTGGCAAGGCGTTCTTCAAGACCACTACACTGGGCTCATATCGAGAAACCGCTTTACTAATATCTAAAGCTAAACGCTCTTCGCGTAAAATCCAGCGCGTTACTCGTCGTACTAATCGTACATACGAGGTCATGATATCGTACTGTGTTTTTGCGTTAATCACAGATTCTAAATCATGGAATTCTTGCCATAATGATTCTATATGTAATACTTCACGTGCAATCATATAAGCTTTGACGATAGAAGAAATAGCTACCCCTGTCTCATCTTGCATACGATATACAAACGTAAAGCCCATCTCATTGACAATGATATTACTGAGTTTCGTAGCAATAATCTCTCGACGTAAAGGATGCTCAAGTAATTCAGATTTGAATTTTTTTTGCAAAGGCAGAGGAAAACATTGTACAAAGAGAGAACGCAAATAAGTATCTTCTGGAACAGTGCTGGCCAGAATCTCTTCTTTTAAAATGGTTTTACTATAACAGAGCAATACCGATACGCTGGGACGACCTAAACCGTAACCTGCTAATTTTTGCTCTAATAATGCCTTATCATCTGGGATATATTCCAAATGACGATCTATTTTTCCGGAGCGCTCCAGCTCGAGAATATAACGCGTTTGCAGATCCATAGAGCGCTCTTGACTGGCCGCTAAGCTGATAGCTCGTGTTTGTGCTATATTATCTTGTAAGACTAAATGCGCGACCTCATCCGTCATTTCACTTAACAATTGATTACGCTGTTTCATGGTTAAGTCCCCTTTCATCACTAAGTGATTTAAGAAGATCTTTATATTGACTTCTTTGTCAGAGCAATTGACGCCGGCCGAATTGTCGATAAAATCAGTATAGATGAGGCCACCTTGTCGAGCATACTCTACTCGAGCGAGTTGGGTAACGCCGAGATTGCCGCCCTCACCTATCATCTTGCAGCTTAATTCATTCGCATTGACACGGATAGCATCGTTGCTACGATCCCCTACATCCGCATGGGTTTCGCTGGTTGCTTTTACAAAGGTACCAATACCACCACTCCATAATAAATCAACATTTGCTTTTAAAAGGACATGAATAAGCTCGTTGGGCTCAATTTCAGAGTTAGTTATGCCAAAGCATTGTCTTAATTCTTTACTAAGAGAAATCGATTTTGCTTGACGAGAAAATACCCCGCCGCCTTTTGAAATACATTTTTCATCGTAATCCATCCAAGTGGAGCGAGGAAGGTGAAATAAACGCAAACGTTCTTTAAAGCTGACGAGCGGATCTGGCGAAGGATCCAAGAAAATATGTTGATGATTAAAGGCTGCTAATAGTTTAATGTGCTCAGACATTAACATACCATTACCAAACACGTCGCCAGCCATATCACCAATACCCACTACCGTAAAATCTGTAGTATGAATATCAACGCCCATTTCATAAAAATTACGTTTTACAGATTCCCATGCCCCGCGTGCAGTAATCCCCATTTTTTTATGGTCATATCCAACAGAACCACCCGAGGCAAACGCGTCTCCGAGCCAAAATTGGTATTCTAGAGAAATTTCATTGGCAATATCCGAAAAAGTAGCGGTTCCTTTATCTGCAGCCACGACTAAATAGGGATCGTCTTCATCAAAACAAATAACATTATGCGGCTTGATAACTTTATCTTTTACATAATTATCCGTAACATCTAATAAACCTCGAATAAACTGACGATAACAGCGAATACCTTCCGCCTGGATAGCCTCTCGACCGACAGGAAGATATTTAGGAACAAAGCCACCTTTTGCTCCAGAGGGAACAATAACTGCATTTTTTACTTGCTGTGCTTTCATTAAACCTAAAATTTCTGTGCGAAAATCTTCACGTCGATCTGACCAGCGTAAGCCGCCGCGTGCGACTTTACCGCAACGTAAATGCACCCCTTCAAAATCTGGCGCATACACAAAAATCTCAAACAGAGGATGAGGCTTAGGAAGACCAGGAATTATCTTACTGTTTAATTTCATAGATAAATAAGATTTTGTTTTTCCTTGTGCATCTTGTTGATAATAATTGGTGCGAAGGGTCGCTAATATTGCCTGAACATATTGACGAATAATCTTATCTTCATCTAAATTAGAAACTTCATCTAGATCACGATAGATATCTTCGCTTAAAGCTTTACAGGTAGTTTCGCGTACTTTAATAGCGATATCGCTCTCTACTTGAAAACGGGTTTCAAAGAGATGGACTAATTTTTTTGCAATTGCCGCATTGTTGTATAAAGCGGTTTCAATATACTCTTGACTAAATGTTAAGCCGATTTGCTTGAAATATTTTGCATAGGCGCGTAATACGGCAACTTGTTGCCATTCAAGACCAGCACCTAATACGAGTTGATTAAAGCCGTCATTTTCGGCTGTACGAAACCAAACACTGGCAAAAGCATTTTGAAAACGCTCTTTGATGTCGTCTATTTCAAAAGAGGCCTCTTTTGTATATTGTAAAGAAAAGTCGTTAATCCATGACACAGACCCATCCGCAAAACGCAAGGGATATGGCCGCTCACTAATTGCTCGCATTCCCAGTTGTTCTATAATAGGCAGTACATCGGATAAAGGAATAGTATTATCACGTTGATATAGTTTTAGGCGATATTGATTAGAGAGCTCACTGGCAGGCTTATAAAAGCTCATTACCAACGTTTGTGTTTCTGATAAGGTCTCAATATGTTTGATATCGTATACTGCAATTCTGGGGATAAAATTATCACAATAAGCGACTGGAAATGCATGCTTATATTTATTGAACCATAAATTACCGCGTTCTTCGCCAACATTTTCAATTAAAAAATCTTGTAAATCATCGATCCAGGTTCGGCAGGCCTCAACTAAAGTTTGCTCAATAGCTTTCAAATCCCAATCAATGGGTGCTTCTTGACTATCTAAACGCACAATAAAATGAATCCGCGCAAGTACTGATTCTGAAAAGCGCGTAGAAAAGTCGACGGATTTTCCATGAAATGCGTCTAATAAAATCCGCTCCATCACTTCTCTTAACTGCGTATTAAATTGATCTTTAGGCACAAACACTAAACAAGAGACAAAGCGTCTATAAGCATCCATTCTTGCAAACAGGCGAATTTTACGACGCTCCTGCATATGGAAAATACCCATACTTATTATTAATAGCTCATCTTCTGTTGCTTGAATTAAATCATCTCTAGGCAGGGTTTCTAAAATATTCAGTAATACTTTACCCATATGACTTTTGGGATTCAGCTGCGCTTTATTCATCACCAACGTCACTTTATGACGTAAAAAAGGAATATATCGTGGACTGGTGTTATAGGCTGCGGCCGTATATAACCCGATAATACGTCGCTCTCCAATGATCTCCCCTTTATCATTAAAGCGTTTTACACCAATATAGTCGCTATACACATTTCGGTGTACGGTGGCCAAAGTATTCGTTTTGGACATCACTAAAATACGATTGGATAGACTGAGTTGACGGGCTTCTGGCGTCATATCAGAGACACTTTGCACAGAAGAGGCCACGTTTTGTCGGCGTAACACCCCTAAACCACTATCTTTAATGGCCTTAATCAGGGTTTCTTTGTCGTGCTGAACCACCTCATAATCACGCACTCCTAAAAAAGTAAAGTGATGATCTTCTATCCAACTCAAAAATGCTTTGGTTTCACTCACTTCTTCTGGATCTAGTGTTTTTGGGGCATTATCTAATTCTTGAATGATTTCACTGACTTTTTCACGCATGGCCATCCAATCTTCGACGACAGATTGATTGTCCGCTAAAGCACGCTCTAACGCTTTATTCAGCGTTTCTAAAACTACCGGGTCGGTTTGTTTATCTATTTGAAAAAACAGCGGAGCCTCTAAAATAACGTTAGAACGTTGTTCTAAGTCACCGTTCGGAGAAAATATAGTGGTAATTTTGTGTTCCGCGTTGCGTTGCACAGCCAAGGTTTCCATTTGGATAATCAAATGCGCAGACAAGCCCATCCGTGTAATCACCATGGAAACGGAATCCACTAAAAATGGCATGTCTTCCGTGATAATTTCAACTACAGTATGCGTGGTTTGCCAACCGTGCTGCTCAAAATCAGGATTATAAATACGAATTTTGGTTTGTTTAGATGCTCTGGTGGAAATAAAGTTCCAAAAGTTAATAGCAGCACCATAGAGATCTTCTTTATCCCAAGCTTGTAAGTCTTCTAATGCCATGGTGCCATAAAACTGCCGTACAAACTCCGCACAGCATAGGGCCGTATCACTCTCTGCTTGTTGCATTACCTCGGAAATCACCGCATTAATGATGGCATCTTTCCCTTCTTCGAATTTGTACGTCATTATTTTCCTCAATACACTACTAAAGATAGCAGTGATTATAATGCTTATTGGACCGTTTTGTGAATTTTTTTTATATCCATTCTCAATAAAAAAAAGTATAATTTTTCCCGAAACGATCAAGAAGCAGGAATTCCCTTAGATCCAAACCGCACACCGGAGTAATCCGAGCCGCGACCGTCAGGAAGCGGAGCAGTTAGAAATAAAACTTCCCGCACGCTTTAACTTTAGCAGAGTTTCGGAGATTAGCGGGGAATAGTTGCTCAGGAAGTAATCTTTTTTTTCATTAAATTTAAGGATGTATTTATGAATATGTTGCGTATTCCATCAATAGTAGCATTATCAGCACTCGCTATTGGTATCAGTTTTGCAGAACCGCCTAATTTATCTCTTTTGAAACAAAAAGTAATTGCCTACCACGATAGTGGGGCCTATGAAAAAGAACTTGCGGCTGTATCCAAACAAGCCGAAAATTTTATACAACAGAAGGTCTCACAAAACACCGTATCTTCCCAAAAGTTAGCCATCGTGCTCGACATCGACGAGACTTCACTCAGCAATTACCAACACATGATTGAAAATGATTTTACGGGAAACCGCGAATTGATACATCAAAATATTATGCGTGGAGACGATGCGCCTATAGTTCCTATTTTGAATCTCTATAAAGCCGCTGAAAAACAAAATGTTGCCGTATTTTTTGTAACGGGCCGCAGACCTTCCGAACAAAAATCAACCGAAGAAAATCTTAAAAAAGTGGGCTTTACTCAATGGGCTGGGATATTTTTCAAACCTGAAGATTATCATCAAAGTAGCGCTATTCCTTTCAAAGAAGGCGCTCGGGAGACTATCGCCAAAGAAGGCTACACCATTATTGCGAGCCTCGGCGATCAAAAAAGTGATATTACTGGGAAATATATGGAGCGAGGCTTTAAATTACCAAATCCTTACTATTACATTCCTTAAAATACTAAAATCGCGGTCTGTCTCAACACCTCTACGTACCGCGGCCGAAGGTCCGCGGTATCCAGGAGATGCTTGTTGCAGCACAAAAAAAATTCTTATTAAAGGGCTATCCTGCTGGATTCCGCGCCAACGACTAACCATGTGCCATCGTCGTACGTGTTACAAAATCATTAAAATACTTCGTACCACTCAGTTGCGTATTCGCTTTACCTCCTAATACATTTAACGTATTACAATGATTGTGCTGACCTGTGGTGTCAAAAAATTTATGCCCTTTCCTTGCTACTTTAGTGGTTTCTGTTTTTTTGATACTGTTATGCAGCGAAGCCGTATGATGAATTACTTCATCTGTGGCGATTATCTTATGTAAAATCTTACTAACATAACGTGCAACCACATAATCTTTTTGTGCCGCTCCAATGTGTTTATATGCAGCACCAGCATTAATATCCCAATCCGCCACATATAAAATTAATTTCACTAAGGGTTTCAATGCATAAGTCGCTGCGGTTTGTAAAGCATGCTTGATTGTCGTCGATATAGGAAGAAGCAGGTGTTTAGAGGTATTGGGTAATAAAAAACCTACCGCAGTATTAGTAATATTGCTAAAGGATCGGTCGTTAAATAAATTAATGCGTATATTTTTCTTGTGAAAATGCGCCACAATTAAGGTAGCTAAACCACCCCCCAATGAATGTCCATATAATATGATTTTTCCTGGCTTTACTCCTTTGTCTAATAATCGTTGTACTTGTGCAATACCTTCATTCACTAACATAGTAGTGGAGGTAGTAGGTACTGGAGACCTGCTACCATCTGACATTAAGCGACCGCTATTTCCAAAACTACTATGATGAAAACCTATGCTTACCGCATTATGCTCCTTTGCATCCGCTTGCATTTTTCCCGAATAGTTTTCAAAACGCGCGCCATTGCCTCCCAAATACAAGATATGTGGCTTATTCTTTGAGTAATTATTATCATGTGCATATTCAAGGGTAAATAATTGAATATTGCCTGGCATATTGACGCTGATTTTATTTTTGGGATACTTCTTTGGATTGGATTTTTCATTTGATGTCGGATAAATTACCATTGCTAATAAAGTTTGCAGACCACGACCCCAAATATACAGTGGTAACAAGGTTATTTTAGCCGTCATTTTGATAAAATCCCCTAGCTTTTGCCAGATGGCTTTGGGATCTGGAGTATAATCATAAAATTCTTTTGCATATTCTGGGTTATGCATAGCGGCAGAAGTTTGTTTTTGATATATCAATTGCGTATAGAGTGTTTTTATACCCAAAATAAAGGGGACTATAGTAAGTGCTAGGGGTAATAGTCCAATGATTATGCTCATTAGAACAGGTATACAAACACCAATGAATAACCCCCATAATATTTTATTTTTAGTACTACTATTATTGATAAGGCTCATACAGTAGGCCCCTATTTATTTGACAATATAAAAGGTTTTTATATTACCATAATGATTAACAATGAGTCAATGTTTGCAATGCAATATTGTCGCGAGCTAATGAATTGTCCTGCTCCGTAGCTAATAAATTGTCCGGTTTTATGTTACCACTTGGAAGTCAAGGAGGGAGACATGAAACGGACAAAATTGCTACAGGAGCTATTGAT
>JAUYSE010000136.1 GCA_030696465.1 Legionellaceae bacterium | reverse complement strand
TGGTTTTATCAATATGGTGCCCATATGCTATTCCCTGACGAATGGGAAAAATTTGTTGCCCCCATTCCCATGGCAGAAAGAAACGATATGATACAGGCATATCATCAACGATTAACGTCTACTGACCCAAAAGTGAGAAACGAAGCGGCTAAAGCATGGTCAAGCTGGGAGGGCGCTACGGTTCGCTTACGGTTTGATCCAGAGTTTTATGGATTCTTTACTGAGGACGGACATGCAGATGCATTAGCACGCATAGAGTGCCATTATTTCACCAATAATTTGTTTTTTAAAACGGATAATTGGTTATTAGAGCATTCGGAAGCACTACAGGATATTCCTGGCGTGATTGTGCATGGTCGCTATGATGTGATTTGTCCTGTAGATAATGCCTGGCAGTTACATAAAGCGTGGCCACGAGCACGCTTAGAAATTATTCCTGATGCGGGACATGCTGCGTCTGAACCAGGAATGTTGGATGCACTCATTCGGGCGACCGATCAATTTCGGAGTTAAGGGGTGGGTAGGCAGGAATGGCTGCGATTATAGGTATCCCATTTATGATACGGTAAACAAGTGATATACTGCGGGTCTTGAAAAATGTGGAGTAGAAGATATGGCAACTTATACCAGTAATGAACTCAAAACGGGCTTAAAGGTGATGATTGATAACTCTCCTTGCGCCATCGTAGAACACGAATTTGTCAAACCAGGAAAAGGTCAAGCGTTTACCCGGATCAAATTTAGAAATTTAAGAACAGGCCGTGTGGTTGAACGAACCTATAAATCGAATGAAACGCTGGAGTCTGCAGACGTTGTTGATATGGAAATGCAGTATTTATATAACGATGGCGAGTTATGGCACTTTATGGTGCAAGACACTTATGAACAATATGCTATTGCCGAAGAAGTTTTAAAAGAAGCGGCCTTATGGATTAAAGAACAAGACATGTGTGTCGTGACGCTCTGGAATAATGAAGCAATAGGGGTTGCACCGCCGATGTTTGTGGTCTTGGCGATTGTGGAAACCGATCCTGGCGTGCGTGGCGATACCTCTGGTGGCGGTGGAAAACCAGCGACTTTAGAAACCGGTGCAGTAGTACGGGTGCCTTTGTTTGTGCAAACCGGTGAATTGGTTAAAGTCGATACACGAAAAGGCGAATATGTTTCTCGCGCGAAAGAATAAAGAATCTAGTATCTTACATCCGAGACCGTGAGGAAGCGGAAGCTTTATAAACTTCCGCTTCCTCACGCGCATAATCTATGGCGCAACTCAGATTAGGTAGGTGTGCTGATTGCTTGTTGCGCTTGTTCGATGCAACGTCTCCAGGTGAGTGGAGAGGGGATAGGGGTGAGATAGATGACACTTTCCCCTTGGCCGAGAATTTCAATGCTGCCATACTGTAATATGCTGCCCAACAAAGAGTGTTGGATGCTAATAGAAACAATCTTCGAAAGCTGAATACTGACGGTTTCTTGTTGAAAAAAACCACGACTCAACGTGAGATACTCAGGGGTTAAGGTCAGGCTGGTCATGGTGTATGGGATGATCTGCATGATCCCCAAAAAAACACCCATCCCGATGATAGCGTACCCAATAGGATATAGCATCGGATATGACAAACAGAGGACGACTACTCCTAAAATACCCAAAATTACCGGCCAGAAAAACAGGATATAATGAAGTTTGCTTTGATAAAGAATACGATCGTTCAGCATAGTATACTGTTTCTCCTTCGGGATTTATTATATAATAGCGTATCTTAGTTGTACGCGTTCTGGTAGCAAAAATATACTCACAATAATACGGGATTCAAGTGCGAAGAGTAGAGTATGCGTCATATTCATGATTGTTTCAATCCAACGTTACAGGCCTTATGCCATCGCGCCAAAGAAATGGAAGCTTGGACAAAACTGTTAAAAACGCATTTACCTATGCCTTTATCCGAATATTGCCATGTGGGAAGTTTCTTACAAGGTAGTCTTACTATTGTGTTAAAAGATCCGGTGTGGGCGACCGAGTTACGTTATTATTTGCCGGCCTTACGCGATAAGTTAAGAACCTCCGGTATATTTCAGTTGGCCAGTATTAAGATTAAACTGCAAGAATTCCCCGTTGTTGAAAAAAAACCAAAAGCTCCCCCTAAAATTTTGCCAGAAAAAACACGTGCCTTGATACGAGCGGGGGCAGATCAAGTGACCTATGCGCCTTTGCGAGAGGCATTACAAAAAATAACCAGTGAGTAGAGGAATATCTATGCGTGCTCAAGCAATCACTTACGATGATGTGTTATTGGTTCCAGCTTACAATCATCACTCTTCTCGTCGAGAAGTAGACATTAGCGTTCAAGATCGCTCCGGCAAATTACAGTTAGCCTTACCCGTCATGAGCTCTAATATGGATACCATTACTGAAAGTAAAATGGCGAGCTTTATGTCTTCCAAGGGAGGCATTGGTGTTTTGCATCGATTTATGACGGTGGATGAAAATGTCGCTGAATTTCGGGCCTGCAAAGGATTGGCTTTTGTATCCGTGGGGTGCTCAGAGGCAGAGCTCGTACGGGCAGAAGCTTTGCGTGACGCGGGCGCGGATTACTTTTGTGTCGATGTTGCGCACGGGCACGCGCACTATGTTGGTAAGATGTTGAAAAGTTTGCGAAAAATATTGGGTTCGCGTTGTATTATGGCAGGCAATGTAGCGACCTATGCGGGTGCTGATTACCTGGCTTCTTGTGGTGCCGATGTCATTAAAGCAGGAATAGGGGGCGGCTCCGTATGTAGTACGCGGATTAAAACCGGATTTGGCCTACCCATGCTCACCTGTATTCAAGAATGCGCGCGCAGTGATCGCTCTATCGTAGCTGATGGTGGTATTCGCACCCCCGGAGATATCGTCAAAGCTTTAGCTTTTGGCGCAGATTTTGTCATGATTGGCGGTATGTTGGCGGGAACCGATGCAACACCCGGTCCGATTGTAAAGAAGCCTGATGGTCGTCAGGTAAAACAGTATCGCGGTATGGCGTCGAAAGAAGCGCAAGAAGAATTTTTAGGACAAATGCATGAATGGAAAACGGCAGAAGGGGTTGCCGTCGATGTCAAGTATCGGAATGATCAAGATGCTATTTTAGCGGATATTATGGGTGGTTTACGTTCTGGGCTGACCTACGCAGGTGCTGGTACTATTAAAGAATTGCAGCGTAAACTCGATTATGTGGTCATTACCCCTGCGGGTCGAGTAGAAAGTATGCCACATAAACTGTTGGAGAGTTAAGCGAATGCAGCATCGTGCTAGAAAGCGGTTTGGACAAAATTTTCTTCAAGATAACACCATGATTGGGCGTATTATTGAGTCTCTGCAATTACGCCCTGAAGACAAGGTGGTGGAGATTGGCCCCGGTCTAGGTGCCTTGACAAAGCCGATGCTACAACGCTTATCACATTTAACGGCGATTGAAATAGACCGAGACTTGTTAGCTTTCTGGGGGCAACAGCCAGAGGCCCTCACGCATCAGTTACAATTGATAGGTCAAGATGCGTTGACGGTAGATTATGCAGTATTAGGGCCTGCACTCCGTTTAGTGGGCAATTTACCCTATAATGTCGCCACTCCTCTATTGGCTAAATGGGGAGAATGCGCTTCTGCCTTGCAAGATATTCATGTGATGCTACAAAGAGAGGTCGCGCAACGTATTGTGGCGGCACCCGGCTCTAAAACCTATGGTCGATTGAGCGTGCTCATGCAATATCATTTTGAGGTCACTTTATTGTTAGATGTTCCACCGGAGGCCTTTTCTCCGGCCCCGAAAGTACATTCAGCATTTATTCGATTGAAACCACATCCAAAAATGCTTTATGCTGAAATATCTGTTCCACTTTTTTCTAGGGTTCTACAACAGGCGTTTGGTATGCGTCGTAAAACTTTAGCAAACAATTTAAAACCCTGGATTTCGGCAGAGGAACTTACAAATTTAGGCATTAATCCTTTGGATCGTCCGGAAGTGTTGTCGGTTCAGGATTATGTTTTTCTCACCCAAACGTTCATGCAGAATGGAAGATATGACTATGGTGTTTCATAAGGAAAGCAAAAAAACCTCAGTACAAGCTAAGTCCATCGATAAATTAACCGCAATTGTTCCCGCCGAAGTGTTATTACAAGCTCCTAAGCGTGCAGAGTTACTCGGGCGTACGCGTCAGAAATGCGGCTTACCTACTCCGCGCTGGGAGAGCCTCGTACAGCCTGCAATACATAACTTAAGTCAAAGTTGCCAGCATTTACCCTTTCCTATTTATAGATATTATTCAAAAAAAGATGGTTGGTTAGATTATGCCTTATTTCGCGCAGAAGCAGCGCTCTCTTTATTTAAAGAATATGCAATAGATTCGGAGGAGGAACCACTCACGGATGAGCAACAACTATGGGAATACGCATTATTTACAGCGGCATTATTGCAAGGCCTTGGGCGCTTTTATTCGGAATTTCAAGTCGAGGTGTATGATGCGCAGGGGCATTTTTTAAAAAAA
>JAUYSE010000097.1 GCA_030696465.1 Legionellaceae bacterium | reverse complement strand
TAAGCAGATCAAAGATGACTATAGGTTTCATGATGTAATTCATATTGCCTAAGCAGTTTATCTTGGTTGGTCACCTGTTTTACTTGCTCTCTTTCACCTCAAGAGAAAAAGTGTTTCAGAAACAGATGAAAATCAAGATGGTGCCAGAGCAATACTGATTGAAGAAGGTGTTGCAACATTCATTTTTGGATATGGATTAAAGCTAAATCTATATAAAAACGCAACAAAAGTTGAGTATGACTTACTTAAATCAATTAAGAAATTTGTTGAAGGCTATGAAGTCCAGAGATGTGCGCTTTGGCAGTGGGAAAAAGCAATTATTAATGGATTTAAAGTGTTCAATGAATTAAAAAAACATCGCAAAGGTTATGTATTTGCAGATTTAGAAGCACATACCCTTGAATTTAAATTAGAAAAAGACCCGCAATGAATCCAGACATCTTCTTGAAAAAACTTTTGGATATAAGTTTACCTCAAGTGTTTAATCCATACACTGATAGGTGCGACATTGTTGACATGGCAAATGCCCCTCAAATTCGCGTTAACAATCTTCTTAGTTATTTGCGTGCAACTGAGGGCGTAGTTGATTCGATATGGTTCGCACGTGATCTAGGTTATCGAGGAGGCAGAAGAACTGGCCTTGCGCTTACAGACGAATACCACTTACATCTAATGAGTAAACAATATCTTGGTGCTTATGCAACTCAAGCCACTAAAGGCCCACTAGTGAAGGAAAGAACCGCAAGTATTATTTGGAAGAAATTGGAAGAACTACCCAATCCGCCATTTTTATGGAATATATTTCCGTTTCACCCCTATTTGAACGACGATCCCTTTTCTAACCGCTGCCATACAACAGCTGAAAGAAAAGCATGTACATCAATCATTGAAGAACTCATTAATTGGTTAGAACCTAAACAAATAATTGCGATTGGGAATGACGCTCACAAAGGACTTACTAGCTTAGGAATCGCTTGTGAGTATGTAAGACACCCAAGTTATGGTGGGCAAACAGACTTTGAAAATGGCATCTCAAAAATATATGGTTTATCCAATTGAATTAAGGTTAAATATCATTATTAGTTGAAAATATACAATCAGAATCAAGAATCTCTCAAAAAAAACCAAGGGGGTTAATGTGAGTGGTGAGATTAGAAACGTTTTTATTAGCCATATTAATGAAGATAATGATTCACTAAAACAGTTATCAACGCTATTAGCTGGCAAAGGCTACACAATTCGTGACAGTTCAATAAACGACGATAAGCAGAATAATGCCAATAACGAGCAATATATTAAAAGTGGTATTTTGGCGCCGAGAATCAATTGGGCGAGCACAATAATTGTGCCTATCTCTGCAGATACTCACAAAAGTGACTGGGTAAACTGGGAAATTGAGTATGCGATGAAAATGGGGAAACGTATTGTAGGTGTATGGTTACCTGGCGCAAAAGATTCTGACCTACCTGAAGCATTAGATTTATATGCAAACGCGATAGTTGGTTGGCAAGCAGATAGAATCATTGATGCAATTGAAGGCAGAATTAATGAAATTAGAAAAGCAGATGGCTCAGAGGCTGCCCCGCGTCCATTACCAAGATTTAATTGCTAACATCAATGCATTTGTATTCATATGTAGTAGCTCGTGATTTTGGTTTTGCTCCTAATCCATTTAATGGGATTTGTACCCTTGCAACTTGCAAGCCCAATATTCGCAAAGCCGCATCTGTAGGAGACTGGGTGCTTGGCACAGGATCGAGTTCTAATGGATTAAGCGGTCATCTCGTTTACATAATGCAAGTATCAGAAAAGCTTACATATGATGAATATTGGAATAACGAAAAATTCAATGTTAAAAAGCCAAATCTAAAAGGCAGTCTTAAACAAGCTTTTGGTGACAATATTTATCATCGCAATCTCCAAACCGGCGAATGGGTGCAAGAGCCTTCTCATCACAGCCTGCCAAATGGCAATCAAAATCCACTAAACGTAGTTCACGATACTCAAACAGAATTTATTCTTGTTGGTGAGAAATTTGCGTATTGGGGAGGTAATGGCCCATCTATTCCATATTATTTTCGAAATCATAATGGAATTGATATATGTGCTTTAAGAAATCATAAATGTAATTTTTCAGTTGAATTCGTTAACGAATTTCTAGCTTGGATTGATTCGCTTAACGTCAGTGGCTATTTAAATCCTCCAAAACAATTTAGAAAAAAACCATGAACACTTTCGACTTTCCTGCTTTATATGCTGCTGCTGATGATGCTTCAAACAAGTCACAGAGAGAATTACTAATATTGAGTGCGGCCAATAGTATTTTGCTAATTCTAGGTGCATTTTTCTCCCTCTATCGGAATACCTCGCAATGTCTAACTATACTAGGAGCAGTATGCTTTTTAGCGTCACTGTTTATTCTCATTTATTTGAAATATGAAGCATTACAAGACAAGTGGTACCAGGCCAGAGCACTTGCAGAATCCGTCAAAACAGCTTCATGGCGGCTTGTTATGAATGCAGAGCCATTTAACAAAGATACTGAGAATGAAAATCTCGAGACTTTCCAAAAATTACTATCCGAACTCCTTCAGCAGAATCAAAATATTGGCAATTATTTAGCGGGGAAATTCTCTGAAGGCGAGCAAATTAGTCCAACAATGCTGGACCATTTACGGTTATCTTATGATGAAAAAAATAGCCTGTATCTGAACAACCGAATTGAAGACCAAAAGAAATGGTATGCAAAAAAATCCGGTGACAATCGTAGCTCTTCAAAATATTGGTTTATTGCATTATGCTTTGTCTATGC
>JAUYSE010000210.1 GCA_030696465.1 Legionellaceae bacterium | reverse complement strand
TCTTGAATTAAAGATCCTATACGTGCATAAACCCACTGTTGTCTTGCTACGGGAGACAAACCCTCAAATACCTCACCAACGATGGTGAGTTCATAATGATAACCATCTCCGGCCACTGTCACGAGACTGACACCCTCTTGGTCTATAAAATAGCTTTCAAGTTCTGTAGGACTCAACATAGTCTCTTCTCATCTAAATTTCGACGTTATTACCCGTTCGGTCACTATCACTCTCCATTAAGACTTGGCTTAGCTTCGGATTGTGGTGAGTATAACCAATCGATCCCATAAAATTGCAGTAATGTATGTACGCCGGGCGTCAGCGATTGCAATTGTAAAGTACAAGAATGGGCTAGTGCAAACCTTTGTAGCTCTAATAATAAAGCCAGGCCTGCTGTATCACAAAAGGTCACTGCTTTCATATTAAAAATACAGGTCTCACCCGCGGTATGTTGGCGCACAAATGCCAACATATGCCCGCGAATTTCTTTTACCAATGAAAAAGTTAACGTCGATGGCACTTCGTAGTGAGTCATCATGCTTGTTTTTTCTTCATGTTAGAGATAAGTTGTGTAATACTTTGATGCTGCAATGCCTCAGCAAACTGTGACCGAAAACTCTGTAATAAACTAATCCCTTCTACTGATAAGTCGTATATTTTCCACTGGCCTTGCAAATACACCAGCTGGTAAGTGACCGGAATTTGGTGCCCACTGGTTTGAACAACCACACTATCTATTTGTATAAAATTATCGGGTATTGCACCTCGCACAGGTAAAAACCTTATGACCTCGTGATTGTACTGTGTCAATGGAGCAGAATAAGTGCGAATCACTAAGTCTGTGAATGCCTGTGTAAATGCTTGCTTTTCTGAGACTGATGCTTTTTGCCAAGCATCTCTACCCAACACCGAACGAGACATCCCCTGTAAATCAACATGTGGTAATAAATAGCGCAATACCGCTGCACGAATAATTTCAGGATGCTTAGGAAGTTCTGACTTATGTTGTTCTAATACTTGCATCATCTGTGAAGAGCTTTCTTGTAGCATAGGGATAGGCGATGCTGCTGCCCATAATAACGCCTGCCAACAATAAATAATACATCCTAAATATAATCGCTTCATAAAGGCACCTTATTTATTAATGTTAAACAACAATTCACCAACGATGTTTTCTAATACCATAGCACTTTGCGTTTTATGAATTAAATCACCATTTTTTAAATATGGATGGTCTTTTGCCGAAGCATCATCAAAACCAGGCGTAATGCTGATGTAATTAGATCCTAATAGCCCTTGCGTGAGTATACGCGCAGAAACATCATCATAAGGAACCGGTTTATCACCACTTAAACGCATCATTACTTTTGCATGCAGAGAGCCCGGAACTAATTCTATAGAAGAAACCTCCCCTATTTTCACCCCTGAAATAGTCACCGGGGAATGTACTCTTAGACTACCAATCTCACTGAAATCAGCGGCAACCGTATAGTCTGTCCCTAACTGAAAACTCATGGTTAAACCCGTCATACGAAAAGCAAGCACCACTAAAGCGAGCAGCCCTGCTAACATGAAGACACCTACGGTTAAATCTATATATCGTGCTCTATGCATAAGCTACCATCCCCTTATCATCATGGCTGTCAAAAGAAAGTCAAATGCTAATACCGATAATGAACCATATACTACAGTTCTTGTCGTAGCCTGACTGATTCCATCTGCCGTTGGTGTACAGTTTACGCCTTGAAAAAGCGCGATCCAAACCACCAAAACCCCAAATACAAAACTTTTAATAATACCACTGAGTATATCTACTCTAAACTGCAAAGCATTTTGCATATTCGACCAAAAGCTTCCGTTATCTATGCCTAACCATAACACACCTATTACATAACCACCATAAATAGCAAGTACCGCAAAAAACATCCCGAGCAAAGGCATAGACAGCATTCCGGCAACCCAACGCGGACATAATACCCGAGCAACTGGATCTACTCCCATCATTTCCATACTGGCTAATTGTTCAGTCGCTTTCATTAAACCAATTTCCGCAGTCAATGCGGAACCTGCTCTACCCGCAAATAATAAAGCGGTAATCACTGGCGCCAATTCTCGTGTTACACTTAATGCAAGTAATTGACCCAGCTGCGCAGTTGCTCCGAATTGTTCCAAGGTATGATAGCCTTGCAAACCGACGACCATTCCAATAAATATCGCAGAAACAGCCACAATGGAAAAGGATAACACGCCCAATTTAAAAACTTGCGTAATCACTTCTGAAAAAAGACGTTTACAACGTGGAATACCCAACCATAATTGTACAAAAAAAACACCGAATCGACCCACGTCACCACAAAAAAATTGGGTTTTCTCTCCTAGTCGAATCAATTTATTCATGTTCATGCAGCAGCTCCTCAGAAAAACGTCGCGCAGGAAAATGAAAAGGCACCATACCGTCGGCCTCTCCATGCATAAACTGATGTACCCTCGGATCTTCACTCACCAGTAAGGCGTCCGGGGATCCTTCTCCAATGATTTGCCCTTGCGCAATCACATAGAGATAATCTGCAATAGCTGCGGTTTCTTGTACATCATGAGAAACTATAATACTAGTAAGACCTAATAAATGATTTAAACGTTGAATTAACCGCACCA
>JAUYSE010000110.1 GCA_030696465.1 Legionellaceae bacterium | reverse complement strand
CCTTTCTGGAAAATAATTTCTCATTGTAATCCCGTTTTTTATATGATTAATATTTTGCGACATGCCATGATAGGCAAAGAAGAAGCGTCTATCCCCTTTGCCTTTATGTTGATATTTTTATTGCTTGGGTTTCTACTGACTTTAAATTGGTGCTTGCTCAAAAAAGGGAAAGGCTTACGTGAATAAGGCCCAGACCGGTGCATGGTCAGACGGTCGCTCTTTCGATCGTAGCTCTTTTTCAATCCCCACCTGAACGCAGTTATCCACCAAATCATCACTAATCAATATATGATCAATACGCAAACCCATATTGCGACGAAACGCATTCATGCGATAGTCCCACCAACTATATGCCACCGTGTCCGGATGATGCTGACGAAAACTATCTTTAAATCCTAAAGCCAAGAGATCTTGAAACGCAGTACGCTCCGCAGGACTCACTAATATTCCTCCAGCCCAAACTTCTGGTGCGTGTACATCTTGATCAGCAGGAGCAATGTTAAAATCACCCAATACAACAATATTGTTATGGGTTTGCTTCTGCTCTTGCAAAAACGCATGCATTTTATCTAGCCATCGCAATTTATACTGATATTTATCAGAGTCTAAGGCCGCACCATTAGGAACATATAGATTGACGACACGATACCCCGCAATCGTGGCGACCAATACTCTTTTTTGAGTGTCCTCAAAATGGGGATTTTCTGCTATGACAGACTCTATCGGTGTTTTAGAGATAAAGGCCACCCCGTTGTATGTTTTTTCACCTGAAAAAGCAACATGATAGCCACTATCTATTAAGGTCTGTAACGGGAAACTGGCGTCAGGTACTTTGGTTTCTTGTAGCGCTAACACATCAATATCAGCCTGTACCATCCATTCCAAGACGTACTCCATGCGTACTTTAAGTGAGTTTACATTCCATGATGCAATTTTAAACATTCGAAAAATCCTTATATACTTTGTTTGTACTCAACCCACAAAGGGGCGTGGTCGGAGCAGCGAGGCTCTAATACTATACCGGCATTCAATACCTGTATATCTGGCGTAATAACTTGATAATCGATACGCCACCCTACGTTTTTATCACGTGCTCTTGCCCGATAAGACCACCAGGTATACTGATCAGGCTCTGTATTGTAGGCTCTGAATGCATCGACAAAACCCCATTCTAGAAAGAGCTTATCCATCCAAGCTCTTTCTTCAGGTAAAAAACCAGAGTTCTTTTGATTAGATTTCCAATTTTTTAAATCTATCTCTTTATGCGCGATATTAAAATCACCACAAATAATATAGCTGCGTCCAGATGCTTTTAAGGTTTTTAAATGTTCTGCAAACTTCTCTAAAAATAAATATTTTACCTGTTGCCGAGTATCTCCCGTGGTGCCAGAAGGCATATACACTGAGATAATACTTAAATTTTCATAATCAAAACGCAGATAACGCCCCTCTGTATCACATTCAGGAAAGCCTAAAGAACTGACCTGGTGTAAGGGGGGCTTACGCGCAAAAATAGCCACGCCACTATAGCCTTTTTTAACCGCATCCACGTACTGACAATAATATCCAGCAGGAAAACAGGCTTCATGTAAATCGTAAGTATGGGCTTTTACTTCTTGTAAACAGACCACATCCGGTTGGTATGTCTCCATCCATTCTAAAAAACCGGCTTTTATTGCCGCGCGTATCCCATTCGCATTAAAACTGACGACTTTCATAGCGTACTCCGTAACGCAAATTTCGCTAAACGCTGACCTGCAAATTTTGCTAACTGTTTTTCTTCTTCACTTAAGACCACACGGCCGTTTTCGGAGGCAACATGCGTGACACCGTAAGGGGTTCCACCAGAAGTGGTACTACTTAATGCCTTTTCTGTGTAAGGGATTCCGAGTAATACCATCCCATGATGGAGTAAAGGTAACATCATACTCAGCAAAGTAGATTCTTGCCCGCCATGTAAAGACACCGAGGACGAGAACACTATTGCTGGTTTGTCTACCAATGCCCCAGACATCCACAGGCTACTGGTGCCATCTAAAAAATATTTGAGCGCGGCCGCCATATTGCCGAAACGCGTCGGACTGCCTAATGCTAAGCCTTGGCAATGCGCTAAATCATCGAGCGTCACATAAGGGGCACCTTGTTCGGGAACGGCTGGATCCACAGCCTCACAAGTAGCCGACACTGGCGGCACCGTACGCACACGCACTTCAACCCCCTCTATGCTGGTGACGCCTTGACTGATACAACGCGCTAATTCTGCGGTAGCGCCAAAACGCGAGTAATATAAAACTAATACATACGGTAACATGGTATTTTCTCCATTGTTGTACAATTATAAGGCGTGCAATCAAGGTGAGCGCATTTTATGTGTGAAATTAATGCGATCTACCCGAGCCGAGACTGTGAGGGAGCGGAGCCGTTGATGCGACCGTTTAACTGCTCCGCCCCCTCACGGTTCGCGGCTCGGATAGATCACACACCGTATATTGGTGCCAAAATCTGCAAAATCTGCTAAAGTATCGCCTTTTAATAAAACCTCTTCTAGGTCTATTTTATCTTATGCGAAAACTATTAATCCCTATTTCTTCTCATCGAGCACATATTTTTGCAATATTTCTCGTCTTTTTTCAAGCAACCACTTATCTCGCAAACGATATGATTTTACCAGGTATGCAAGAAGTAATCGCTACCTTTGGAGTACACAAAGAATATATTGCTTCATCCTTGACGGCCTACATCCTTGGTGGCTCTAGTCTGCAGTGGCTACTTGGCCCTTTAGCGGATCGCTACGGTCGCAAGCCTATACAAATTGCCGGCGTGATTCTTTTTATCATCACCACCTTTATGCTGCCCTACGCGACCTCTATTCAAGGCTTCTTATGGATGCGCTTTTTTGAAGGGATGAGTTTATGTTTTACCACCGTTATTGGCTACGCGGCACTGCAAGAAATGTTCGAGGAAGTCCACGCGGTGCGCTTGGTCGCTATTTTAAGTAATGTGGCCTCGCTTTCTCCTTTACTGGGTCCTTTGCTTGGCGCGCTTATGCTACAAGTGTACCCTTGGCCTAGTATTTTTATACTTTTAGGCGGATGTGCTTGTATTGCGCTTTGGGGCTTATTACAATTTATGCCAGAAACGCTCAATACTCCACGATTAGAAGGCCCTCCCATTGCAGTTACCTCGGTCATGCCTCGTGTGATTCTCAAGAATTATCTCGGATTATTAAAATCCCCTTCCATCATGTTAGGGAGTATTGCAGAAGGATTGTTATTGAGTCCTTGTATGATTTGGATTGCTTTAGGCCCAGTGATTATTATTGTGAATGCGCAGCAATCTATTGTTGAATATGGGTTATGGCAGATGCCTTTTTTTGCCTCCATGATGCTCGGAAATGTATTGTTATACTATCTCACCAAATCCTTTAGTTTACAGGATGTCATGCGTATCGGCGGAGTAATTGCACTGCTGGGTGTGACCTTGATGCTGGCCTTAATATATACCCATCCGCAAAATTTTACCTATCTTTTGCCTGGTTTAATGATTTATGGTCTGGGCATGGGGACTAGTGTCGGCCCGCTCCATCGCACCGCATTGTTCTCTACTGATATCCCTAAGGGCATTACTTCGGCCTTTATTAGCTTACTGAGTATGCTCATTATCTATGGCTGTGTACAAGGCGCTAATTGGCTTTATACGAGCAGTGCGTTACTCTGCATTGGACTCTTTTGTTTCTTGCTGGGCGCGGGGTATAGTGTGTTGTTGTTTCTTTTTGAT
The DNA here is from genome assembly GCA_030696465.1 of Legionellaceae bacterium. GTDB lineage: Bacteria > Pseudomonadota > Gammaproteobacteria > Legionellales > Legionellaceae > JAUYSE01. Next base: position 3,898 of record JAUYSE010000110.1, on the reverse strand, counting down.
AAAGTGACGCGTAAGCCTGTGGAAGTTAAAGCTTAAGGTGAGTGGGATATTCTACTTGGAAAGGCGGGTCCTGCCAATTGCGGACCCCGCCTTTCCAATCTAGATAAAGCGGGAATTCCTTATACTTATGACTCCGACGTATGCTGCCACAAACCTTCAAGATTATAGAATGCTCTGATTTGTGGTTGCATCACATGCACGACCACATCACCAAAATCGAGTAATATCCAATCTGCGTTGGTATTATCTTTTTGGCCAAATCGAGGATAACCCAAAGCTTTCATGCCTTCAGTCGTTAATTCAGCTATAGATTTTACTTGCCGCGAAGATCGTCCGTTACAAATAACCATATAATCGGTAACACTGGTTTGTTCCCGCACATCGATGACGGTGACATCAAGCGCATGATTATTGTCGAGAGTAGCTAGTAATGAATCCAGTAAAGAGCGCTTTTTAGACATAAAATATTTCGATCTATCCATAAAAAGGGATAATTCTATCAATTCTTACGGGTACTATGCAAGAATTACTCTTGTTTTTTCGGCGCCACACCAAGTAATCCGAGCCGCGACCGTTAGGTGTCGATGCTCGGATTTTCTGCGGATTATTTATATGGTATGTGGCATCATATGCGCTCCTCAGTTATAATCACCTTCTTTTTATACCCGTAGACGGATGTCATATACTCGCGAAACTTCCCCCATGCGCATGGCCTCTCGATGGCACTTTTTATATGCCCTCGTGTGTCTATTGTGTCTGCTATTATTGATACAACTCATCCATTTACAAATTATTGATTACGCTAAATACCATACGCTATCGCTTAAAAATCAAATTCGTATCATCCCTATGCCGCCTCCGAGAGGGGTTATTGTCGATCGCAATGGCGTGCTGATTGCTGAAAATAAACCTGTTTTTGCGTTAGAAATTATTCCTGAGCATGTGAACTTAGAAAAAACCTTGCCTGCACTTCAGCGACTCCTACCCAGTATTAGCAATGAAGACATCCAAACCTTTCAACATATCCGTAAACAACACCCTTCTTTTGCTAGCATTCCGATAAAAATGCAATTAACGCCCGAAGAAATCGCGCGCTTTGCGGTGAATCAATATCACTTCCCGGGCGTGAGCTTAAAAGCACGTCTCATTCGTTATTATCCTTTTGGTGCACTGACTTCTCATGTGGTTGGATTTGTTGGTCGCATTAACCTCAGTGAATTAAAACAACTGAACCCTACTAATTATGAAGCCACTAACTTTGTAGGAAAAACCGGCGTAGAAAAATTCTATGAAGATCGCTTACACGGAAAAATCGGCGCACAGCGCGTTGAAACCGATGTGAATGGACGGATGATCCGTGTGTTAGATAAAATCCCTTCACAAAGTGGTGAAAAACTCATTTTAACCTTAGATATGCGTTTACAATCCGCTATTTATGACTTGATGAAAGATAAGCAGGGTGCCGTCATTCTGATGAATGTACAAGGCGGAGAGATACTCGCCATGGTCAGCACCCCGAGTTTTGATCCCAATCTTTTTGTGCAAGGTATTCCGCAAAAAGAATTTCAACAACTGAATTTTGCAAAAGACAGACCGCTGTTTCATAGAGCGGTGCGTGGTGTATACCCCCCAGCATCCACCATTAAACCGTTTATAGGTTTAACCGGTTTAGAAAAAAACGTCATTGACACGCGTTACTCCATTTATGATCCAGGATGGTTTCAATTACCTGGGATAAAACATGTTTATCATGACTGGAATAAAAAAGGACATGGCTTTGTCAATTTAAGCCGTGCTATCACCGTATCTTGTGATCCTTATTTCTATCAACTTGGGCATAAGCTGGGTATTCATGCCATGGATGAAATGTTACATCGTTTTGGTTTCGGTGAAAAAAGCTCGGTTGATTTATATGAAGAAGCCTCTGGCTTAGTTCCTAATGACCAATGGAAGCGTAAAAACAAGGGAGTTTCTTGGTATCCTGGTGACAGTTTAATTACCGCGATTGGTCAAGGTTTTATGCTTGCCTCTCCCCTACAACTGGTGCACGCCGTAGCTACCATCAGTTTACGTGGCGTACGCTATCAACCTCATCTACTCAAGGCCTATGAAGATCTGGACACACACCATATCTATCCTGCACGCTGGTCCTACAAGCCCCCTGTTCAAATAAGCGACCCTCATTATTGGGATATTATTATTGACGCCATGCATGCCGTTACGACCAGTAATGAAGGAACCGGCTATCGTTTTGGCCGGAATCCGCCCTACAGTGTGGCCGCAAAAACGGGAACAGCACAGGTGTTTGGAGGTAAAGCCTATGAATTACATCGAACCACTAATACCCCTGATTATCTACGCGATAACTCCTTATTTTTAGGCTTCACTCCAGTAGAAAACCCTGAGGTTGCTATTATCGTGGTGGTTGAACACGATGTTTTAGCCTCTACTATTGCGAGAGCCGTTTTAGATACTTATTATCACTTATATCATAACTATGAGCCCAAACATGCTTAGAAATGCGCCATATTTTACCCAAAAATGGGAGTTATTATGACCACGCTCCTTAATCACCATCCGGTATATCGATTACATCGATATATTTTATATATTGATCTTCCTTTATTCTTAGGTTTATTCACGCTCTTAAGTTTTGGACTTATTATTCTGTATAGTGCCTCGCATCAAAATACCCATATGATTTTACAGCAATCCTTACGTATTATGCTGGCAATCATTGTTGCCCTTGGTTTTGCCGCTATTCCACCACACAAATATAAATGTTGGTCGCCTTGGATTTACGGCGTCGGTTTAGCATTGCTAATTTTAGTGATGATCATGGGAAAAATTGGGAAAGGTGCGCAACGCTGGTTGGATATTGGAATTTTCCGCTTTCAACCGTCAGAAATCATGAAACTGGCCATTCCTATGATGGCTGCCTGGTATTTAAATGATAAACCGTCGCCGCTCTCTCTCAAAGACTTTTTATACGCCTGTGCCTTGGTTTTCATACCAGCATTTCTTATCGCCAAACAGCCGGATTTAGGCACCGCTATTTTAGTCGTTGCCGCCGGCGGAAGTGCTATATTTATCGCCGGAATCCGTTTTCGATGGATAGTGTATTTACTCTCTACTATCGCAATTTTGATGCCTATGTTATGGAGGGTATTACATGACTACCAAAAACAACGCATCCTCACCCTACTTCACCCAGAGAATGATCCTTTAGGCTCGGGATACCATATTATCCAGTCCAAAATTGCTATTGGCTCTGGTGGTTTATGGGGTAAAGGCTGGCTAAATGGCAGTCAATCTCATCTGAATTTTTTACCCGAACATGCCACCGACTTTATTTTTGCGGTCAGTGGTGAAGAGTTTGGATTATTGGGCACCACAGTGTTGTTGTGTATTATTGCCGGTATTACTCTAAGAAGCCTTTATATTGCGCAAAAAGCACAAACTAATTTTACGCGCTTATTGGCGGGTAGTTTGACGATGAGCTTTTTTGTATCCGCCTTTGTGAACATGGGCATGGTGATGGGTATTTTACCTGTGGTCGGGATTCCACTTCCTTTAGTGAGTTACGGTGGCACCGCGATGCTTACCTTCCTTGCTAGCTTCGGTATTTTAATGTCGATTAGTACGCATAAGATTTTATTTGCAGCAAGGCCGATGTGAGGAGGGGAAGGAGAAAGGAGTTCTCTCTTTTTTTCGAATGAATTCCCGCTTTTTCTAGATTAGAAAGGCGGGTCCTGCCGATTGCGGACCCCGCCGTGCTCGCAAAAGCCTGCGCGCGGACGGCCCCCCCCCTTCATCGTCACCCGCTCTCGCTTTGTGCTGCGCGGGAATGCTTATTTAGACCTGTTACGCATGCAGTACTTTGTTTCCCTCTTAATGT
>JAUYSE010000095.1 GCA_030696465.1 Legionellaceae bacterium | reverse complement strand
CGTTTATCGCCAAAGTTTGCTTCTTTGGTCTCGTTGATAATCCATTCACAATTGTCCATATAAATTCCATGCAAAAAACATGAATTTTACATGGATTTATACTTATGTATAAGAGTATGCCCTCACGGTCGCGGCTCGGATAGATCGGGCAATAACCCTGCCCCTGCCTTAACCATTCCCTAAAGAATCCGCCGGTGACTGAGGCTTGTTATCCTTCACCGTTTTTTTATCAACCTCTTTAAAAAAGGCTGCTTTAATATGTAAGGCACTACGTTCTATTTTAGTGGGCGCCAATAAGGGATGTTTTAAGGCATTCGTATACGCATTTTCCGTCAACAAATGACAACGGCGCAAGCCACCACAAATAGATCGTAAAATATTCCCTAATGTATTGGCGGACGTATTCGGGGCAAGCGTTACAATCTCCTTTATAGAATCACTGAAAGAATTATCCAAAGTATTTGCTGTGGCATTAGAACACGTAAACTCTATAATTTTCTCTTGTAGTGCATCCACAAGCACTTTACCTTGCGCTTGAATACTCCCATCCGACTGTAGAAATAATTTTCTTAGTTTTTCAACTTCCAGCCATAACGTCGTAAACGCATCCCGTCGAATATTAGGGGTATTCAAATACCCTTGTGCAATAAGGTCCTTCACCAGATTTTGTTGTCTATCTTCCACGGCTTTAGAAAAAATAATGCTGTATTGTTCTGCATTGTCTTTATGTAAAGGAAAAAACGGTAACATCAATTTTACCAGATACCAATGTCCACACTCTGCTGCTAATGCAGTTGGGGTGAACCCTGCCCCATTTTTTACTTTTAAAAAATCTTTTTTCAACGTGTCTTTGTTAGTCAACAGGCATTCTAAGATTTTTGAATTATTATTCAGAACCGCTCGATGTACCATGGTGTTACATTTTTCCTCTGAATCTATATAATCTATAGAAATATCCGAAAGTAAACCCCGATCAACCAAGGTTCTAAACATTTCAGCGTTATTCGATTGTACGGCACAAAATAATACACCAAGATTATGCGGCTTCAGTTTCTCATATTCCTCCAGCAACATCTGTATACAATCCCAGTGTCCCATTGCAGCTAAACTAGTGATATAACTGCCATCCGTTTTATCATTCCGAGTAATCACTTGACTCAACGGCCCTTTGTGATATTTTATCAATAATGCTAGCCATTCGGTTCGGCCAGACAGCAGGATATCTCGATAAAGACTGGGTATAACGGCTGTTGGTAAATTTTTAATAAGTGCTTCAAGTGTGTCTATAGACGCTTGTTGCAATAAAAAATCAGCAATATATCCACGTTGATTTGCAGTCAACCATGCAAATACGGAACGCCCTTCCACCTCTTCCTTTAAAATAGTTTCTGCGTCTTGATCAATACATAATAAAAATTGAAAGCGTCCATTTTTATATTCTTTTTTGCGTAACTTAGGATCATTGTATAGGCGCTCTGCTTCTGCCTTATCCAGCGCTTGTTCTAAAGGACTATAATCGGTACGATGATTTTTCTCTTCTGGTAAATAGAAAACAATCGGTGGCTGATAAGTATCATCCAACGGCTCCCCTAAAGTTCTTGCACGTTGTTTTACTTTTTCACCTAAAATATGCGCATAATATTGCGCGGTCCATCGAGACTCTATCGAATTTGAACTCACTGCCACATAACTGCTGTTTTCAGACCACTTAATTCGCGCCATTACTTCGCTAAATTTTTTTCTATTACCGAACTTTAATAATGCTTTTTCTAGCAAACCTAAATCTTTAAATAAAATAGGATTCCGAGAAGCTACATTTTTTTTATGATATTCTTCAGCCTCTTTTAGGGTATATGCATCATACTGTCGACCATAAGTTCCTCGGCCAGGACTATAAATAAAGTTTCTATCATTGAGTAAACTCTCTTCTGCCGAAAAAATAAAGGCAACATCACAGTTATCATTACACATTTTAAAGAGCGGTGAATTTAATTTTTCTGTAATCAAGGTGGTGGACTGTGCTTTTGAATATAATTGTTTTTCTTCCTGCGTATATTTTGCTTTACGCATACGCCTATCTTCGATACCACTGCCTTTGACTGTGATTGGCTTTTTCCCGGCAGCACCAGAAAATCTTAATGGTTTATTTTTAGGGGATTGTCGATCTCGAGTAATGGTTTCTAAAAAACTTAAAAAGTAGTTACCAATATCTCCTCGAATATTTTTAATAAGATGTTGTTTAAAAATATGTTTAGGTTTTGCTGCATGGATAGCGCGTAAAAGCAACATTTTTTGCTTCTCATTCAGTGTAAAGCTAGCATGCTTAGATTTTTCTGGATCAATGCTATTCATCAATATAGGTTTTTTTAAACCTAGTACCTGATTCACCGCTGCTAAATAGGCCATTGCATTATCTTCTGAGTCAAAAGAAAACATATAGTCTTTGTCTTTTTTGACGATTGGCTTTACTTTCAACAATAGAGAGTCTGTTGTAATCGATATTTTACCCATATAACAACCAAGTTGTTTGCTTTTTATTAGTATAGACGACAAGCAGGGTTTTTGAGAGATCCAACGCTGCGGAGATGAGATACTAAAACAATTTACGCATGATAGACTATATAATAACATGATGTTTCATTGCCCCTTGTATGGCAACTCAAAGGAGCGTTTATGACTGAAAAATATTTTAATTGGCTTAAATGGATTACCGAAATTCAAGCCATTGCACAATCTGGCCTTACCTATTCTGACAATGAATATGATAAGGCGCGCTACATTAAACTCAGAAGTATGATTGCTGAACTAGCGGCACACTGCACAAAACAGCACATATCCGATATTGAAAACATATTTTCATTAGAAAAAGGCTATGCTACCCCTAAAATTGATGTACGCTCTTTTATCCTGCAAGATAATAAATTATTACTCGTCAAAGAGCGCGCAGATGGCTTATGGTCATTACCAGGAGGATGGGCGGATGTGAACGAATCGCCCTCTGAAGCCGCTATTCGCGAAACCAAAGAAGAAACCGGCTTTGATGTCTCTGCCAGTAAACTACTTGCCTTCTGGGATAAACTAAAACATGATCACCCACCTCAATGGCCGCATGCGTACAAGTGTTTTTTTCATTGCCATATTCTTTCTGGAGAGGCCTGCGAAAATCTAGAAATATCTGATATTGACTTTTTTGATATTCAAAAGCTACCGCCACTCTCAACCCATCGAGTGACCAGCAATCAGTTAATGCGTTTGTATGAGTTGGTGCAGAGTACAAAACAAGCCACTGCGTTTGATTAGCTCACCTGACCCCATTGATTTTTAACGGCTCATCCCTTTTGAGGACGTGGGGTCTTCTGCAGGTCGTATTTTTTCTAGTCCTTCTTTAAATTTAGACACGACTGCCGCTAGTTTCTGTTGATCGCCCTCTAATGATTTTTCTACTTTTGTTTTGTAGTCACTACTGAAGAGTTTTTGAATTTTCTCCCAAAGCGAGGCATGTTTTTTTATTTTATTGACACAAACCTCTATATTTTTACTCCAAAAATCCTTAAAATTCGTCTCAAAATTTTTAAGCTTGTCACTACCCGTTTGTGGATCTAGATAAAGTCTTATCTGCACTCGTAAATTATCCTCAAAACGAGAAAGATCTCCAGCAATCTGCTCACAGCGTTTAGAAGAAGCGCCATAAGTGTCTTTTGCCACTTGCTTCACCTCAGAGAGTATTCCTGAGAAATGGTCCAACATCAAATTTACCTGTACCCCTCTTTCAATATTTCGGCCAAATGACTCGGCTTTCTTAAAATCAACGTCAGGAACCGGTGCCGTTTCTTTAATATGTTGTTTAAGCGCTCCGGCAATAGCTACCATCTCTTGTACTGCGTTTTTATTCTGTACTAATTCAGCTGCTCGCGCTTCTCTTTTAGACCCGAGAGGCGCTTTTTGTAATATCATCTCAGACACTTTTTTTCTCAAATCCTCCGGTGCTCCGGT
>JAUYSE010000230.1 GCA_030696465.1 Legionellaceae bacterium | reverse complement strand
TACCACTAACATTATAAGGCAGGAATTCCTCTGGACAGTAGTATGTGTTTTTTCTCTCTCCGAAAAATTTTATTGTTATTACGCATCGAAAAGCGAGATCTGGAGAGTTACATAAAAACTTAATAGAAAAACCTATTTCTCCACTGTGAAACCTATCGATTAATTGGAACAAGTGTCATAATGGCTAATATTTACAGGGATGACCGTACGGTTTTCGATCACACTCCGCGGCAGAGTTTATTTTTTGCCCGATCGAGTCAAAAGCGATCTAAGTGGCGCCGTTTATATAGCAATAAATGATCGACGGAGAATCACTTTGAACGAGGTATAAGCAACAATAAAACTACTGCGGAATGCAGGCTTTAGGAGACCCCAGCTGATACTTGCCCTCAAAGCGCAATGAGTTATGTCTTCACTTTACTTACTTTAGGAGTGGTCATGGCGGTAGAGTTATTATCTCGCATACAATTTGGCTTTAGTATTGGCTTTCACATTTTATTTCCAACATTAAACTTGGGTCTTGCTATTTTTCTTGTTGTTATGGAAATCCTTTGGTTAAAAACAAAAGAGCCTGCTTATTTAGAAATATGTAAATTTTGGACTAAAATTTTTGCACTGACTTTTGGCATGGGTGTTGTTTCAGGGATTGTATTAGCTTTTCAAATAGGGACCAATTTTGGCCCTTTCATTACTCAGTTTGGCAATGTCCTTGGCGCTTTATTTGCCTATGAGACAATGACCGCTTTTTTTCTTGAGGCCGGATTTTTAGGAGTCATGTTATTTGGGTGGCAGCGTGTTCCGCGAGCGCTTCATTTTATTGCGACCTTATTGGTGACGATCGGCACGACTGTTTCGGCCTTTTGGATTATGTCGGCTAACTCCTGGATGCAAACACCAAGCGGTTATCAAGTTAGCCATGGGAAATATGTGGTTGATAACTGGTGGGCGGTTGTTTTTAATCCCTCCTTCATTCCTCGCTTTGCTCATATGCTGTTGGCCTCTTACACCACCACATGCTTTGTAGTGATGGCGGTTGCGAGTTATTATTTTCTTCAGCAAAAAAATCTGGTGATCTCTAAAAAATGTCTATCATTTGCTTTGTGGGCAGCATTATTGATAGTCCCATTACAGATTTTTATGGGTGATGTTGTTGGTATCAATGTACATAAGTATCAGCCTTTAAAAACTGCGGCGATGGAGGGCATTTGGACCACACAAAAAGGAGCCCCTTTGCTCCTTTTTGCCTGGCCCTCTCAAGAGAAACAAGAAAATGAATACGTGCTGGCTATTCCTAAATTGGCGAGCTTAATTAATACCCATCACCTAGATGGCGAGATGCTAGGATTAAAATCGGTTGCGCCGATAGATCAACCAAGAGTTGCTTCCGTCTTTTTCTCATTTAGAATAATGGTTGGAATTGGGTTACTGATGTTATTAACCGCTCTTGTCGGTCTTTTTCTTCGTGTTAATGGACATCTTTATACTAGCAAATGGTTTCACCGTTGGTGTATTGCGATAGCCCCCCTGGGATTTATTGCAAGCATTTCAGGTTGGTTAACCGCTGAGATTGGTCGCCAGCCGTGGGTTGTTTATCATCTGTTAAAGACCAACAATGCCGTCTCAGCTATCGGGATGGAAGAGGTCATTATTTCCTTTATTTTATTAGTTCTTACTTATGGGGTTATCTTTGGATTCTACCTCTATTATATTTTTAAACTTATCCGTCTTGGACCCAATATGATAGAGGTTGATGAAGCAGAACAACACTCCTTTCAATATATGACCGATTTTTCAAGGGAGAAAAAATAATGCTGCCCCTTATTTTCGCCTTAATTCTCGCATTTATAGTTATAATTTATGTGATTTTAGATGGATTTGATTTGGGTATAGGTATTTTATTTCCGTTTACCGCAAATGAAGCGGAACGCGATAAAATGATGAATTCTATTGCCCCTATATGGGATGGGAATGAGACCTGGCTTGTTTTTGGGGGAGCCATGCTTTATGGCGCATTTCCACAGGTCTATGGATTGCTCCTACCTATTTTGTATATGCCATTAATGCTCATGCTTATTTCATTGGTTTTTCGTGGGGTTAGTTTTGAGTTTCGCTTTAAAGCCGAGAAATCGAAGCCCTTTTGGAATTGGGCATTTGCGATTAGTTCGATAGCCGCCGCCTTTTTTCAAGGGGTCATTCTTGGATGCTTTGTGCAGGGGTTCCCCATTGACGAAGCTGCCATGACAATCAATTCCACCGATTGGCTGACTCCCTTTACGTTGCTTACAGGCATTGCATTGAGTAGTGGCTATGGTTTGCTGGGTGCGACGTGGATGATCATGAAAAGCGAGGGCCGATTACAAAAAAAAATGATTCATTACTCAAAAGGATTACTGGTACTGGTCAGTATTTTTCTCTTTTTTGTAAGTATTTGGACGCCATTACATAGCAATGTAATTTTTGCGCGCTGGTATAGTTACCCTAATTTTATTTATCTAAGTCCCTTACCATTGTTAGCGTTAATCGCCGTTTTTTTAACGTGGAAAAACCTGTCTAAACAAAATGAAGTAAAGCCCTTTATGTATAGTATCCTTATTTTTTTATGTTCCTATGTGGGAATAGGCGTTAGTGTTTATCCTTATCTCATTCCTCATCAAGTTACTCTTTGGGAGGCTGCAGCACCCAATACAACATTAAAGTTTATTTTAATAGGGGTTGTAATTATGTTGCCCATTTTACTGGGATATACGGCTTATGCTTATTATTTGTTTCGAGGAAAAACAAACGACCATTATCATTAAATTTTCTTAAGTATTTTTTATGGAAGAAGCTTCGGTAAGAATATTCAGGAGCAACTCTTCACGCGGAGTGGATTACCGGACGGCCCTGCATAAGTTCTATAATTGATTTAATGGGATCTTCATATATTGAACACCATTCTCCTCTGGCGCTCCTAAATATCCAGCCCTTAGGTTGACCTGAATAGAGGGCAATAATAACTTGGGTACTTTCAAGTCACTATCTCTCAAGTTCCTTGCTACAATGTAATTTTCTTTTCCAATCGTTTCATTAATCATAATATTCTGTTTTTTTTGCTCTTTAACAGTTGAAACATTACTGGGCTTTTGATTCCCCTGCGGATAATCATGACAAATCATAATTTGGGTATAGCCTGGTAAAGCTAATATTTTTTGAATTGAGTCGTAAAGTACCTCCGCATTTCCACCAGGAAAATCTGCGCGTGCTGTACCGAGGTATGGCATAAAGAGCGTATCACCAACAAAGATGACTTCGTCGTTAATTAAATAGCTAACACATGCAGGTGTATGACCTGGTGTATGGAGAACTTTTACATCTAACGTTCCAATAGTAAAATGCTCACCATCTTTAAATAATCTCCCAAATTGTGAGCCATTTAAAGGGGTGTCAGATCCTATATTAAAAATAGGCACCCACAATGCCAACACATCTTTTATATGCTCACCGATCCCAATTTTTGCATCAAATGTTTGATTCAGGTAATGGGCTCCGGTTAAATGATCGGCATGCGCATGTGTTTCAAGTATCCACTGTACCTCAAGGCCATGCTCTTTAACATAATCAATCAATTTATCTGCTGAAGCCGTCCACGTCTTACCCGAATGAAAGTCAAAATCTAAAACGGGATCAATGATGGCACATTTTTTTGTTTTTTTATCAATCACGATATAGGTAAACGTATAGGTGTTCTCATCAAAAAAAGTTTGTATATCCATATTAACTCACCCCCATTATTAAAAATAGTTCATGGACAAAAATACCCACACCAACAAAAAATGCGAGAAACCCAAAGCCATTTCTAAGCGTCTTGTCATTAACATAGTGAGCTATTGATGTACCAATCCCCATGCCAATCAATGTTAGAGTAATAAATACCATTAATAACCACCAGTTCAACTCAATACCCAAAGACAAATCCCCACTAAAGCCTACAAATGAATTCATCGCGATAATGGCGAGAGAAGTACCAACAGCCATTTTCATGGATATATTAAACAACGCAATTAAGCTAGGGATGATTAAAAACCCTCCTCCTGCACCAACCATCCCCGTTAAAAGACCTACTGCAAAGCTTCCTAAAATAAGTTTTATAGTATATAAAAACCCCGATGGTGGTGAGCCACTCATTCGCTGTTCATAGACTGGTTTTAACATAAAAATTGAGGCCACCACCATCAATAAGGCAAACAAAAGCATAATAAAGCTATCTTTGGAAATTCCGAGCATCATTGTGGGCAGGGCTGGTAACAAAATCTTACGTGCCAACCAAACTGCAATCATTGCTGGCATAGCAAATATGAGTGCAATTTTTAAATCTACCTTTCCTATTTGCCAATATCGTGTAGCACCAAACAAGGCGGCAGTGCCTACAACGAGCAAAGAATACCCGGTTGCAACAACAGGACTTATATGTAAAAAATAAACAAGTATTGGCATCGTCAAGATAGAACCACCTGCGCCAATCAAGCCCAGAATTAGCCCCATGATAACGGCTAAACTATATCCCCAAAAAAGCATTATTCGGACTTACTAGAGGGGATATCAGCTTGTTGATTCCAAGGCATTTTTGCAATCAACAGAGCCATTCCACAATATCCGGTTAATCCTGCCACACTCAATCCAGCACCAACAAACCCGACCAATAAAATAAATATTGGGCTTATAAAATAAGACAGTATTGATAAGACCACCAATAGCACACCTATAGTCAGCTGAACTTGTCTGTCAAGTGGTAAGAATGCTTTTCCAGATCGTTGTACATCGTGGCCGCTGGCCTCCCATGATATGATGCCACCCTCTAGGTTAAAGACTTGCGCATCTGGACACTGTTTGACAACTGCTTCGCAAGCTTGTTGACCTCTCGCTCCGGAGCGACAATGAAAAACAAGCTTTTTGCCACCGCAGTCCAGCGGCAAGTTGGACTTTAACTTACCTAGTGGAATGTTTTTTGCCTCATCAATATGAATGGCTGAGTACTCAGCCGGCTCGCGCACATCGATTAAAATAGCTTCATTATTACTCAACCAGCGACGTACAGTGGTTGCGTCTACGTTAGAAATATTCATGGCCTTTATCCTTCTTTGTTACATTAGAATATTCTAATGTAATGGCAAACACAGGCTGGTCTTATTTATCTAATTCAATAAGTCCTTCCCTTCGAACTTTTACAAGGTGCTGTAACAAGGCTGGCTGAGGCCGTACGACGAGCTCCGCTCACAGAGCTCGCCTACCGTCTTATCACCTTCAACTAAGTTACATAAAATTATTAATTTTTTAATATTGGCTAAAAACTTTAATGTTTTTTCAGCTTGAGCAGTATTACTGCTGTATGACCTCAAGGCTTTTTAGGACTGGGAATGCATACTTTAATTATATTAGAGGTTTCTAATATAATCCAGTTTAAGCAATTTAAGCCAGGAGTTCCCGCCTGATTATATTAGTGGTACTAAGGCTTCTCGAATATTATTAGCAACTCTTCAAGCGGAGATGATGGAGAAAAATTAAATTATCGTGTAAACCAAGCCATCGCCTCTATATGCGCCGTTTGGGGAAACATATCTATCACACGGCTCGATTGCAGGGTAAAACCATGCTCCTGTGTCAGCACTTTAGCATCTCGTGCGAGTGTGCCGGGATGACACGATATATACAGTACGCCATCCAGATCAGCGCTCGACAAAGCATCTACCAAGGCCTGTGCGCCTTTCCTAGGTGGATCTATCACTAATTTATTGCAGGAGTATTGTCGCAAAAAATGCTGTATTGCCTCGGGAGCGTCAAAATCTATTTTTTCAAAAGTTACATTTGACCTATTGTTTTCAAGCGCATTATCTCGTGCTGCGCGCACCATATCAGATGACACTTCTGCCCCTACCACCTGTTGAACATAAGGCGCCATCCACAGAGCAAAATTCCCTAATCCACAAAATAAATCGCCTACCACATCCTGAGAAGAAAGATTCATCATCTCTACACTTGCCGCCAACATTGCTTCATTCTGACGTGGGTTAATTTGTGTAAAATCACCTAAAGAAAACATCAACTTCGGATTTTGAGTCTTAAATGGATAATACAAGGGCCCTGGATGTATTTCCGAGAGTGGTCGGCGTTTCGAATGATATTCCACGTACATATTCAGCGCATGCGCTTCTGAAAATTCTACGAGAAGTACCGAATCTTTTGCCATCAGCGGTTCTTTAAGATGGAATAAAACACCTATGAAGCCCCCTTGCCCAATAGCTATTGAAATTTCGTGAACAACCGCCGGTTTACTAAACGTCTGTAATAACTGTTGTAAAGGCGCAATGTATGAAGACAAGGCTGGTTCCAACACAAGGCATTGCCCTATAGCAACCACCGCTTCCGTTCCCTTCGCTTTAAACCCAAGTAATACCTTATTTTTTATGACACGTACATGTAATCGCGCCCGATGACGATATCCATAGGCAGGTCCAATCAATGCAGGCAGGCGCACACGAGGTTCCACGCCCCCTATCCGCTTAAGGGTTTCCCAAAATAATGCCTCTTTATATTCAATCTGCGCCGAATGCGTTACATGCTGTAGCGTACAACCGCCACAAGACTCTACATAAGGGCAAGGAGGAGAAACACGGACATGAGACGGCTGCAACAACGAGACCATTTCTCCTTCATCATACCGTTTATGCGATTTCAATAACCGATAGGAAACCTCTTCGCCCGGCAATGCACCTTCAATAAAAACCGCTTTCCCATTCTCGCGCGCAACTCCGCGACCGTCATGACTTAAATTCAAAATAGAGGCTTGGAGTGCGGTCATATTATCTCTCTATCATGGGTAAGGGTGCTGGCATTATCAAGAAGATGCGTCCTAGATGGAATACTCAAAAACTGAGCCCTCATTTGCACAAGCCATATACACTACAATGTTTTAAAATAAGCACATAGATCGTCATAACCACCAATATGAGTATCATCCATAAAAATTTGTGGAACCGTACGTCGCCCAGAACGCTCTATCATTTTTTCGCGTTCCTCATCATCTAAATCAACGCGTATTTCTGTATAGGATAATCCTTTTTCCTGTAAAAGTTTTTTAGCCATAACACAATAAGGACAGGTATCTGTCGAATATATTAATACTTTTTTCATAAAAATCCCCTAAAGATCATCGTATGTAGTGTGGAGAAATCAATGGGGTCAGAGTCGATTTACATCGCATATTTTTTCAAAAATAAATAGACACTGACACCAATGATCTTCCAGAGTCAAAAGTGTTTTTTATTA
>JAUYSE010000052.1 GCA_030696465.1 Legionellaceae bacterium | reverse complement strand
AAAGCAGTATGACAATCATATACCTTATCAAGAATACTTTTTGCATCAGACGGTAAATGTTTTTGATAATCTGCATATCCATTGTATCCTGCGATTGAATATTGATTTAATAAAACATCAATATTTCCCAACGTTTTTTTTATTATCTTGGAATCATATACATTTATTTCTGCATCATTTAGGTTAAGCAAAACTTTTTCTGGACTGATTATTCCCAATACAGAATCCATTTGTCCAACTTGATAATTCCAAACAGTAGTTTTTGGCGTTATTTTAACAAATTTTTGATGAGGCAAAAGCACAATATTTTTATAACCAAATTTTCTCAACGCATCAGACACTTTATTACTATTATTTTTCTGAAATAATACAGTAACTGTTGCTTTAAAAAAATCTGGTAATGACTTCAAAGTTGGAATATGAAAATGATCAGGATGCTCATGAGAAATCCATATGTAATTTATTAAATTAAAATTCTCATTTCTAAAGTGCGCATCTGGAAACAATGACCAAGAATCATTAAAGGCTTTACCAAATAACCACGGATCGGACCAAATAACCGAATCCTCCGTTGTAACTATCATAGACGAATGAGATACAAATTCAAGTTTCAAAACCATCCCCTTTTACGATATTTTTTCTTGAGCGGTATGTGTGACATCAACATTATCAGAGCTTAATGTTGATGTCACACTTGTATAATTTTTCCTATGATAAACTAAAGGTACGCCTCCATGTATAGAACTATTTGTAACTTCGGCATAAATAACCAGGTGATCGCCTATCATATGTTGGCTTAATTTTTTACACTCTATTGTCGCCACACTAAATTCTACTAATAAACAATTATTTACGCCTCGTTTCGTCTTTATCTGTCTAAACCTATAATTCATTGGCATTTTTGAGGAAAAAATTCTGGCAACGTTCTCTTGTGAAATCGTCAAAATTGAAATACCCATATATGCTGCATTCAAAAAAAAATCAAATAGTCCGCTTTCTGCGCGCAATGTAAATGATATGATAACAGGAGAAAGTGAAATCGAACTCAAACTGTTCGCCGTATAACCGTGGTCTTCATGTGAATAGGTGGTAATTATACTCACCCCGGTCGGATAATTACCCATTAATGTCTTAAATTGTTCCTTCATCGCATCGCTCGCACTAAATAAGGTGACATTGGGTCTTTTTTGTAAAAATAAAAGCTCGCATGTGTTAATTACCTACAAATAGACATATAACTCCATAGAAAATAGAGGGGCTTATGCATTATATTTATCTTCCACAATGAGAGAAGATTCTACCGAGAAACCATATATGTGATCAAGCTCTTAATAAAAGAATTTTGAGTCCATAATTAATTGTCGGACACCTTGCAAATCTCAAAACAGGACCGAATCAACCCTCCACAAGTGTCCTGACAATAAAAAAATCAAGTTCTGAGTCAATATCAATCGAACGTTCTTCAGGCATGACGTACAAACCAGTTTTAGATCCAAAAAGAAGCTCATCAGCTAAAATGCTTTCGCGGGTCCACGTATAAATTGAAGCATTCATATCAAAACACGATGGAGCATCCTGTCTTCTTGTGACTTTAGAGCCTTTACTAACAAAGGGGGTATTATTCTCATCTAATTCAATTAAATTGAAATAAGGGGAGCGTCTAGCAGGACTTGCTGTAATAATATTGCGATACTTTCCTGAGGTGATCATTTCATAACAAGCTA
Organism: Legionellaceae bacterium; assembly: GCA_030696465.1. GTDB lineage: Bacteria > Pseudomonadota > Gammaproteobacteria > Legionellales > Legionellaceae > JAUYSE01. Next base: position 27,122 of record JAUYSE010000052.1, on the reverse strand, counting down.
AAATATCATCAGTGTTACGCAATATTGATGTTGCATCTAGATCAAATAAAAAATCAAAGGTTTGATCTAATAAGCGCTCTGACTCCATGAATGCGTGTTTAATGACAGGCAGTTTGGCAGAGCGATCCGTCGCCAAATGATCTGGTCTTTTAAATAAAATAGATGCTCCATACGATTTTGCTGCTTCAGCAATTACGTCACTATCAGTGCTCACAACAATGTACGGAAATAGACCTGTTTCTTTTGCTCGCTCAATGGAGTGCGCAATTAACGGCTTCCCATCAATTAATCGAATATTTTTATTGAGAACACCTTTTGAACCACCTCTGGCACAAATAGTACACAAACTCTGATAATTGGTCATGATAACTCCGTGTATTTATTACTAATGAAATCAATAAGATTCATTACCTGACATGCTTCGGTATAAGAGCTTATTTCACAAAAATTGTGTTCTAAAATATTCTTATGCATTTGGATATAAGAATAGTTCTTGTCATATTCAGAAAAATCGTAAGCTTTTTGAAAGTTTATAGCGTTGACCACTATTTTATTGCTTATCAAATCAGCACTGATAGTCATGGAGTTAGTCTGAATATCAATCTGTCGCTTTGTTTGGAATGATAAATAATCTAAATAAATTATAATTGCCGCACCTTGATTATTCTTGCATAAAATGGTGCATACATCATCTGAATTAATGGCTAGGTTAGAAAGTTTAGAGGAAACTGCACCAACAACATGTAATGGACCACAAAACATCATGGTATAATCAAGCTCATGACTTAAATCACGAAGCACTCCTCCACCCTTAGTTCTATCTGCGCTATAAGAAAGTCTATAATCTTGGTCTGGACGCCAAAATGGTAAGTATTGCCCAACTCGAACAGAGTACGTTAAAATTTTTTGTTCTAGCAATAAAGACTTTAGTTGTTGTATTACTGGATGGAATCTTAAATTATAAGCGACAACTACCTTATTATTGGGCGTATAAAAAATACCTTTATCAAATAGAGGTTTTTCAACAACAATTAATTTTTTATTAACACGCATATCAATATATTCTAGATTTCTTATATGTTGATGGGTAGGTGTACAAATCCAGAAAATATGATAATCGTCTAATTGTTTTTGAGTCAGCTCATCCAAACTAGAAAAAGATCTTATTCCGTCAATTTTGCATCGAGTAACCAGATCTACAGTCTTGACTTGTGATTGCGAGCTAAGAATACTATAGTGCTTTTTCCCAATTGAGCCGTAACCAATTAAAAGAATATTAATGGAATTAGACCTCCATAAATTGACGAATAATTGCCAGTCCCGCTTTTCCGCTTTTTTCCGGGTGAAACTGAGTTGCCATAATATTATTACGTTGTACTGCAGCACAAAGAGAATGCCCTCCATAAACACAGTCAGCGAGTATATCTGTTTCTAAAGTGGGTTTGGCTATAAAAGAGTGAACAAAATAAAGAGCGGATTTTTCTGCGAGCAAGGGCTCAAGAAGGGTATTTTGCCACGCTCGCCTATTTTGAGGAGGAACTAAGTTATTCCAACCAATGTGTGGCACACGCTGAGTTTCACCTTGAACTGTTGTTTTTGGTATAGATACCACGCGCCCAGGTAATACTCCAAGTCCTGGATATTCACCAAATTCTTCGCTAACATCAAAAAGAATCTGCATTCCTACACAAATGCCTAAAAATGGGCGTTCGGTAGAAAAATAATTTTGAAGTGCGTCAGAAAATCCTTGCGTTTTTATTGCTAGCATACAGTCTTGAAAAGCACCTACTCCAGGAACAACAAGACGTTCAGCGACTTTTACCTCGGCAGGATTATTCGTTATTTTTACCTGCACGCCACAATATTCAAATGCACGAGCTACATTGAGTAAATTTGCAAGCCCATAATCGATTAGGGTGATTTTTTTTGTCATAATACAACTTCCCTTATAGCAAGTCCCGCCTTTAACCCTGCGGTTCGAATCTCTTTTAACTGCAACCGATTGTAATGTAACACGTCAGCCATAGAGATACCATGAACTAACCCTTGTTGTGCTAACTCAATAAAATGTTCCATAGACCCCATGCCACCACTTGCAATAACAGGGACCGAAATTGCTTGGCTTATTTGTCGAATAAGCTCTAGATCAAATCCAGTTCGAGTACCTTCTCTATCAACAGAAGTAAGTAGTATCTCCCCTGCTCCAAGTTTTACTCCCTGTATAGCCCACTCAAGCACGTCTAACCCTGTTCGCTCCCGGCCATTATCGGTATAGGCCTCCCATTTTCCAGGAGCAGTTTCCTTGGCTTCTATGGATAAAACCATTGCTTGTGAGCCTAACTTACGAGATATCTCTGTAATCAACGCTGGTCGTTGGATAGCTGCAGTATTGATGGCAACTTTATCCGCTCCTGAACGAAGAATGTGACAAGCATCATCCACACTGCGAATTCCTCCTCCTACAGTAATCGGAATAAACACGCTTTCAACAGTTTTTCGGATGATATCGCTTAAACTATTACGACCATACAAACTAGCCACACTATCCATATAAATTAATTCATCAGCGCCCGCTTCATAGTATCGAAAAGCAAACTCTTGAGGGTTTCCCATTACACGTAATCCCTCAAGATGAATGCCTTTAATTAGATTAGGCCCTTTAATATCTAACCGAGGAATAATTCTTAAATTATGCATGAACTAACTCGCTACCTTGAGGAGCAAAATGTTGTTCATGCCAAATTGCGTGACGTAATTTCCATTGTTCCTCCTCCCACATCCAAAGATGAGGACTTCGAAACGTATCAGCTAGCTTCATAAAATACTCTCGCGTCATCAAAGGTTGCTCAAACAGTTTACTTGCCTCTGGAAACTCATGTGACGGAATACTTAAATATTTAAAAATTTCATTTGCAAAACGCTCTGGAAATTCATGATCAAAGCGTTTTACTAGTGCAACACCTTCCTCCCGAGTGATATCACCTGAACGAATTTCTTGAGCCGCATCATAACTGGCTCGTCCAAGACCAAATTTAACGCCTGTGGTGTAATAATGAAAATCATCGATGCGATCGTCGATACTATTATATTTACTGTAGGTTCCCGGGGTCCTTTCAGGTGAGGCTTGAAAGCCACCATGTTCAACCGCATAGTAGTAACAGCTTTGAGGGTGCCATTTCAAATAATAACCCAGGTAATGAACCTCTATTTTTTGTTTTTCAATTTGATATGGGTCTGCTGGTAAATAAGGGAGTAAATCTTGATGTTCTACTCCAAAATATTTCTTCAGATTTGAAACAGATACCCCACCCAAGTTTACCTTAGATTGATCTTCCGCAGTAAAATAAGACCAATCACGTTTAGCTGATTCAGTATCACCAATAGGATTACCATATTCTGCTTCATTTTCTCCAAAGAAAACGAGAGGAATTTTGTGAAGTAAAGCCATTTTTGGTGCTAATGATTTTTGTCCAAACATAAATGCTTGAAAAGGGTGAAAAAGATTATCCACGGCAAGACGTGTTAGTAATCGATGAACGCGCCCATTGGGAGTCATTAAAAGATTATCATGACCAGCATGAATCCAACTTTGAAAATTTTTCCACCCCCAGTCAGTATAAACATGTGGAGCCCAAGTCACGGTAAGGGGATGCATTCCGTACTTTGTACGCAATATATGAGATGCATAAAAACTATCTTTTCCTCCAGAGCCAGGCACAATACAGTCATAGCTACCATCATGACTACGGTGACGATCGCAAAGCTCTATTAATTGTGCTTCGCGTTCTTGCCAATTGATAGTCTTATGTTTTTTTTCAGAAAAACTACACGCATCGCAAATACCATTTTCATTAAAGAATATAGTTTTCTTTTTTGATTCGGCTGTATGGTTATACTCCACAGCAGAGTTTGGTCTTTGATTCGAAATAACGCAACGTTTACAAAACTCAACCTCCGAGGGTAAGCCATATTTAATTTGTTGTGTTTGGTTATTTACTTGAAATAAAGTTCGATCAATTTCTTTAGGATATTTAATTTGTTCCATAACATTTACTCCTAATGGTTTTACAATGGAATTGTTTTAATTTCATATGGCAAGATGGGGAGTGACTTAGTAAATCTACAGATAATCGTGTTCCTTCTAGAAATCACTCCCATACATATCCAAAAAATAGGATCAACTGCAATAATATATGAAAACATCGATGTAATAACTATTCCCACAACATAAGAAATCATTATCATATTAAATAATTGAAACTTTACCATATAAAATGCTTTATATATAACATTTAATAGAGCCAACCAATAAAAAATTCCTAGCAATAGACCATATTGAGCAATGGCATTTAATGGACTAATATGAAAAGTATGCATAAAATTAACTTCCGTATATTGGGGAACATTAATTGGAATAAACCAACCAAAACCTTTCCCGAAAAGCAACGAACTCCAATCAGTATTAGTGACAAAGTTTTCACAAAAAACCTGAAGTTCAATGACTCTACCACCCATAATAATTCGATTTTTAGCTGAAAAAATGTCATGGTAATCGATATGGATTATTGATACAAATTTTAAAAAAACAATCGGGAGGAATGAGTTATTTATAGTGCATACCCCAAAAATAAGAAGACTAAGCACGATGAAAACTTGTAAAATTCTTTTTTTTGAAAGAATAATTAGCTTGTTTTTAAACATAAAGTACAATATAGTTATTATGGAGGAAGTTAATCCGAGTATTTCTCCGCGTTTTCCCGTGAGTAATAATAAGCTAACCGAACCTAATCCCCATACCATGTCTTTTTTAAATACAAATAGGCTTGTGGCTAGGATTAATATTCCTGCACTCATTCCCATGTACAGATTATGTGTAATCACGAGATACACGAAAACTAAATTGATGGGGATATAAATAACAGTCATGATTCGTGATATTCTTTGTAATCGCCACATTAATTCATTGACGCGACAGTGATTGAAACTTAATCCTATGGAATATAAAATAATGGCAAAAATCATTTGAAATAGATGATAGAAATAATATTCGCCTAAAGGATTTATAACTGCTCCTCGCACACATCCATAAGTACAACAAAACAATAGTAATAAAGAGAATTTATTTAGCTCTATATTTTTGTGTTGAATAATAATAATAAAACCGAGATAAGTTATTATAGGCAACAGAATAAGTTGATATTTCATTAAGGTATCACCTCCGTAGATGAGGCGCATGAGTGATGTTATTGCTCCTATAGAGTATAGAGTGGTTATTGTAAAAAATAGCAATCCCATCATAGAAATGGATTCTTTTTTGTTCACTTTATTTGCCTCTTAACTCAGTATTGAGAATAACATTGATAATATTTTTTTGACTATTATCAGTCGGTTCAAAAACTGCATGTTTTAATAAATAGTCCTTTCTATAATTACCATATTGTTTATAACTTTCCTCAAAGTTATTAATAAAAAACATAATTGAGTCTCTTAGTTCTTGAATAGATGAGCTTACAGAGACTACGGAATGTTCCATATATGGAAGATTCAAGTATTGTTCTTCAATAGGTAACAAAGAGAAAGTTGGAACACCCAAGAAAATAGCACGTATCAATGATGCGCTTACTACAGAAATAGCAAAAGAAGAAGCATTCAATAGAGAGTCCAAGGACTCTTCTTTGCATATCCGTAAACGTATACTTTTGTTTAACTGATTAATAGTTTTTATATAAGGATTTCCATTTTGCCGTGGATGTAATTTAATTATTAGATCCAAGTGCAAGTTCGTACAAATATCACCAGCCATCGCAATTATTGATTGAAAGTATGATTGATAAATCGGCTGGGTAAGTATAATTAATGTTTTTTTATTAAACCGATCATTCCACAAAGGCAGTTCTTTGGGGTATTTCGATATAAAGTGTGGCAATCCTGTAGCAGTAATTCGCCCTTGACAATAACCCATTTCGATAAGTTTTCTTTTGAGCCACTGAGATTCAACACAGTAATGGTCAGACCAATCTAAACATGGATACTCCTCTGGATCTTGCACAGCATTTTGTACTGCAATAGTTGGAATTCCAAAGTTTGCTCCAATCTTTTGTATGACTCTCCCCCATTGATCAACATAAGCAAAAGTTATTAACTTACTTAATTTGTGTTTTTTTATAATTGTCGTTAATTCAATCGCGAAATGGGTTTGGTCTACGCTGAAATCAAGTAATCTTTTACTCATTGACTTCCATACTTGCTCTGAGCTCAAAAGAATCTCATCTGCTTTTGTTTTAGATTTTAATGGAGAAAATTGAGAGTATCTGATTTTACGAGGAGCCATATATAGGGCCTTTAAAAACCCTAAAATGCCATGCATGGAGCCAATGGAAATAAACGAGAGTTTACACAACTTGAGACGACTCTTTGTAGTTTGTGACGAGATAAGTTCATCATGAATTATCACGAAATCAATATCATGTGATTTTAACTCTGCAATCAAAAAAGATGCCGATATTACCTCTGAGTCAGTTCTTACTATAACTCCTATACAGGATTTTTCTTCGGGATTTGAGATTCTATTCAGGACTTGTGTTGCTTTTAATATTTTTTTTACTAGTTGATAATATCTAACACTGGTAACTCCAACTTTTCTGAGAACTGCGCGAAAATAGAATGACTTTAAATTCAGAATTCTATACGTCGGAAAAATATGACCTTTATAAATTACTTTTCCACCGCAATCTTCAATTAGTCTAATCGCTAAATACGCATATAATCGAGGGATAGAGTGTAGTAATTTTTGTTCTGGACGCATAGGGGACCAGTAGAAAGGGTATGGTCGACAAGGTATAACCACCTCAAAAGGCTCATTGAGTGTTTTTAAAAAACATTCAAGTGATACAAGAAAGTAATACTGTAATCGTAAATGATACTGGTAAACATCATTTTGTGTGGCTATTGCTACAATAGGTAAATTAGAAAATGAGTTTATAAAATTTCTAATATGAGGTGCTAGTTTTTTTGATATAGAACTAATAGCGCTTAGGGGCATACTTCTGTTTAGATTGTACGCTGGGATTTCAGTAATCCTTGTAACATCAGTTTCCGATATAGGGGTTCCGGGAGGAATGAGAATTAGATCAACGGAATTTTTAGAAAATTTTGCTAAATCTGACTCTCTTAATAATAATCCAATGGATTTTTTTTTAATCATTTGTTCGCTCAAGCATGGAAAAGTGATATGGGTCCGGATGTCTGGAACAAAATCAAGGAAAAACAAAAGCTACTTACTCATTATTAAATATCCTCTTCAATGCCTGTCATTTTAACACCATCCATAGTATTTCACTAACCAGTTTTTTTCTTAGAGCTTACGGTACTTCCCATTTTTAACCGCCGCTAAAAGTAGAGATTTAGACAACGACATTCGTCACCACCATAGACTCTTTACGAAGTAAATTGTATTTTAAAAGAAAGTATTTTTGAATTTTTCTATGGTGTTTATCAAAAAGAATATACATCATCAAAGCAACTATATTAGATATTAAGAATGCTGCGGAAGAAACTATATACTTATGATTTTCTTGACCATATACATTGACAAAAAACTGAATAATTGAATAATGAACCAAATAAAGCGCATACGAATACCCTCCCATAACTTTAAATAATAAACGCGATTTTTTCTTAACCTGTTCAGAAATATCTAAATTAATTTGATTAGAAAACACTAAGTTTATTGCAAACCAAAAAACCATTACAATGGATATTCGTGGATCGTAAAAAGTATGAAGATTCGTATGTAATAGCACAAGAAGATAAAAACACATGCAATTTCCCACAGCAAAACCTAGAAATGACATTTTTAATGGAGTATATCGATAATACATCGAAAAAAAGACCATTGAGCCTAATAACCAGGTCACCGTCAAACCATCTCCTCTCCCCACTAAATTGTAAAAGGGAACAATCAAAAGCAAACTAAATACAGAGAGCTTAATAAATAAACTCGTATAACTTAGTGAACGTCCTACAAACCCATTTAATGGCAATATTTTTAATATGAACCACCCAAATGCCATATATAACCACCATTCAACTCCTAAGGTCCATAAAGGTCTAGCAGAACCAAAACTTGTAATTTGTGAGTCTACAATTTCTTTTATAAGATCCCATATGGGATAACCGATAATATTAGGAAAATCCTGTAACATAAACAGATTACCAATGAACGTTCTGATATTAAATGCCGCAGAATATTGATAGCTCGGCATAAAATAATCCAAAACTGTGATAAAAATCAAACAAGGAATAAATGTCACATAAATTCTAAAAAATCGATCTAGAAAAAAATTTTTGAACGTATACGAATAAAATGTCATTTTACTATAAGTAGAATATGAAATTAAATACCCCGATAATATAAAAAATAATACAACACCTAAATTTTGTATATAGATATAAATACCAAAAGCATAATTAACGGAAACCACTATGTGCATAAAGCTCAATAAATGACCTAAAACAACCAACTGCACCGCAATAAACCTTAACAAATCAAAATAACAAGATTGTTTATTTGATAACATAGGAAATTTTTCATCTATCATAATACCCTACCATCTAAGTTATATTTCAAAATCCAAACTATTTGTTTTTCTTGCAAATAAATAATTGGCACTTTATTTTTCACACTATAAATTTCGATGTATGATTATAATTATTTTTTGATTTTTCTACTTCTGGAGTAAAAAAAACACCATAATAGTTAATACTCTCTTTTACATCCCTAAAACACCTCTTGTATCTACAACTTTACAACCTCGCCTTAATCCGCTATGAATGCCATAAAAAGCTTTGTGATTAACCAACATTAAAATAATATCACTCTCTAATAAAGCTTGCTCTATAGTTTTCAATTCAACCTTTCCAACTAAAGAGAATGGAAGATCAATAATATGGGGCTCAACAACACAAACACAACCAGAATGCATGCTTACAAGTTCTTTTGTGATTTCTAGGGCCGGACTTTCTCGTAAATCATCAATATCCGCCTTAAAGGTCAATCCAAAACAGGAAATCACTACATCTCTCATTGTTTTTTCTGAGTTTTCTTGGAGAAATTCTCGTATAGCAGATTTAACTTTTTCAATCACCCATGCGGGCTTACTGTCATTCACATTTCTTGCCATTAGGATTAAACGAGCCTCTTCCGGAGTTTGACTCACAATAAACCAGGGATCAACTGCTATACAATGTCCACCAACTCCAGGACCTGGTTGAAGGATATTCACTCGTGGATGATAATTTGCTAAACGAATTAACTCCCAGACATTAATTTTCAGCTTATCACAAATAATAGATAATTCATTAGCAAATGCAATATTAACGTCACGGAAACTATTTTCCGTCAACTTACACATCTCTGCCGTACGTGTGTCAGTAATTAAGCATTGGCCTTCTACAAAAATCTGATAAAATGCTGCAGCTATAACAGAACACTTTGGGGTCATACCTCCAATAATTCGATCGTTATAGACCAACTCACGTAATACATGGCCTGGCAATACACGCTCAGGACAATATGCAACCCTGATATCAGCACTTTCTCCCGCCGATTGTGGAAATGTTAAATCCGGCCGCGCCTTTTCCAGCCAAGCTGACATCTGTTCTGTTGTTCCAACAGGAGACGTTGATTCCAATATAATTAAATTATCCTTTTTCAAGAATGGCGCTATAGCCAAACTTGCAGTTTCTATATAACTCAAATCAGGTTGATGATTCTCTTTAAATGGTGTAGGTACTGCAATTAGAAAAACATCTGCGATTTCTGGTGTTAGCGTTGCACGTAAAAGTCCTTGTGCGACTACTGCACGCACAACAATATCCAACTCCGGCTCAACAATATGAACTTCGCCTCGATTAATTGTATCAACTGTATTTTGAGAGATATCCACTCCAACAACATTTAACTTACGAGATGCGAGAATAGCTGCCGTTGGCAGGCCAATATATCCAAGTCCAATCACTGCAACTTGTGAAAATGTCGGTACACAGTCTGGATTATTTTCAAAACATGTTTTAATTATCATAATACTCCTATCAATCTAAATAACTTTTCCTGAATCCAGATATCCTTTATAAAAAAACCAATACTCAAACCTAAACCAACTAGACTATATAATACAGGAATTAAATTATTAGGCTGCTGAGGAAATACATTCGTGGCGATTATTTTACCATAAAGCCGAAATATAACCCATTACTCAGGATGCAAACTCACCTATTTACAGATAGCATACTCCTCTTTGCATCAACAGTAATTTGAGGATAAATAGTTAGAGCATCTTTTCTTTAAAAGAGCTGCTTCAGTCTCTAACACGCTACTACCATATAAATGTGGTACATTTTTTGTCCTAACAAAGCTAGATTTGGAGTTTTTTTATGGGATGAAGAATCGTTGATACTCAGTGTTTTTGCGATATTTATAGATTCCTTCAATAAAAATACTCGATCCTGTCGTCTATTTCTTGTAACAATTTTCATAATTTTAATTCGGGTTTTTAGCTCACCTATAATATTTTGACTCTATGTTTTCACTATATTTAATGCCGCATTATACGTCTGCTTTCCTGTCAAATAAATATATTTATGTAACTATCGTTCGGTCGCGGTAGGAACAGGAGTTACCTCCTGCCCCCCGCACAGATCCGGACGTGCGCTACTAACGCATCCGGCTCCTACCTTGGGTGCTTAACGTAGAAACGTTGCTCTGGATAAGGGTGGACTATCTTTGGCTCCGGGATCCATCGATCTACGAGTAACTCAAATCGAGACCAGTTCATTCGCTTGCGTTGGCTTCTGCGTCTGAGTGCTTTTAGCCATATTCGGCGCACTTCATACACATATTGGCATAAAGCTTTAGAGTTGAAAGGTACACCATAATAATTTATGTGTCCTTGCACCACCATCTTTAGCCAGCGCCCGGTCTTACATGGTTTATCATGAAGCCGTCTTCGAAGTTCCTGTCTAATATATTTCAGTTGCTCCAAGGACTTTTTACGCTTGGTTTTCCGTTTCACTACCACTTCACCAGAGCGTTTTCTTCCAATGTAGTGGGTAAAACCTAGAAAATCAAAAGTATTTGGTTTCCCTATTGATGGCTTTTCAGCATATTGCTGCAAGACATATCGCCCAAAACGAATTAACCTGGTTTTATCTGGATGAACTTTGAGTCCAAATTTGTCTAGGCGAAGTGTTAAGGCTTTCAGGCAACTTATTGCATCAGCATGCTTTTGAAATCCCAACACACTATCGTCGGCATATCTGACAACAATCACATCACCCTGTACCTTTTTCCTCGCTTCATTCATCCATAGGTCAAAGCTGTAATGCAAATAGATGTTAGCAAGCAGAGGTGAAATTACAGCCCCTTGAGGGGTACCTTTAGTTGATTGTACTCTGTGACCAGATTCATCTACTATTCCCACTTTGATCCATTGCATGATTAAACGCAGTATTCGCTTGTCCACCACTCGATGTTGGATGAATTTAATTAGCCAGCTATGTTCCACTGTATCAAAGAACTTACTAATATCTAAATCCAACACCCAATTTACTTTTCGTTTCATTAGCGCAATATGTAATGAATCTAGAGCATCATGCTGCCCTCGATGTGGTCTAAATCCGTATGAGAAACCAAGGAAATCAGTTTCATATACCTGGTTTAGAACAGTTACTGTTGCTTGTTGAACGATTTTATCTTCCAGACATATAATACTCAGCGATCTTTGCGTACCATCTTCCTTTGGGATATATACCCGCCTTGCGGGCTTAGGTTTATATCTTCCATTCTGGAGTCGCAGGTAGAGTTTATTGATGTTGTCGCTTATATTCTCTGAGTATTGAGACCAAGTAACTCCATCCAGCCCCGCCGCTGACTGACGCTTCAACTGCATGAAACTCTGCTTGAGCAGTGTCTCATTTATATGATGGTAGAGATTTGTAAATTGTTGTTCCTTATCTTTTTGCGCTGCTTCTCGCACAGCCAGCAGACGTGACGTCGTATAATCCCAGCACTGTGTCTGGATACGGGCGCACTGTTGGCTGTTCCCCTTGGTCGAGACCCTTCCCTCCATAAATTCCGCCACATCTTTACTTGTATTGTTCATTTACTTCCTCAGTACTACGATCTCGTCCGACTTCCTGACCTCAGTACGTTTTCATCTTTCGACTTGAACAAACCGCCCCAGCTTCAAAAAAAAATCCGTTGGGGTACAGTTCAGGATCTCCCAGGTTCCGTGTGATGAATTTCCTCGCATGCATAGGGTCTCCGACCCCGGAGGGTATGATTATGCTTTACCATGGCACCATAACCATTGTAGGCTTCTGCTTCGCTTAACAGCATCGCCACCCTCATTATTTAATTACGTGGCTCAATACCTAGCCTACGAGTGCCTCCGCCAACACTTCACGTCAGCCGTTACCGACTACCGCGCATAGCTAGAGGGCTGGGCAAGTGGTTAGATTTTACCCAGAGAGGACTTTCACCTCCTATTCAATCACCAGCTTGCCTGGCGTTCTAAGCGTTTAATTAACCCCATCTTTCTCGGGCATAATCAGCTCGGGTATGCTTCTCATATCAGTTAGCAACCCAAGATCGATGTTATATGGGAGCAGTTTTTCAAGTTGTTCAATGGTTTCGGCACGATAGATGTTGGCCAGTACGTATTTCAGCCAGGAGAAGACGTCAACCTTGTGTTGCTTACAGGTTTCAATCAGAGAAAACAGGATGCTGCCAGCCTGAGCACCAACATCATTCCCATGAAATAACCAGTTTTTACGCCCAATGACAAACGGTTTGATGGAACGTTCGGATTTGTTGTTATCGATTTCAAGACGGCCATCTTGAAGATAGAGATTCAGTGCATCCCAATGGTTCAGAGAGTAAAAGACAGCTGTGCCCAAGGGGCTTTTGGGTGGCACTTTAAACTGTGCGTCATCCAGTAAGGCCTTGATTTGCGCAAGTACAGGTTTTGCTTCCTGTTCACGGCGCATGAGGATGACTTCAGACGTGACCTCTTTATCTTTAAGTTCGCGTTCCAGATGATAAAGTTTTCCAACCAGCCTCACGACGTGATGAGCCAAGCCTTCCTTTTTACAGGCTTTGGCAACATCAACAAAATAACGTCTGGCATGGGCCCAGCAAGCAACATGTCTGATATGCGCCAGTTGTCCGAGGACGACATAGGCTTTATAGCAGTCGGCATGCAGCCAACCTTTGAAATCGGCAAAGAAATCAAACGGGATCTGGTGCGAACGCGAAGCGTGGTATTGATAAACAAACGCGCGTTTATTCGGTGAACCACCGATAAACAACCACATGTATGATTTTTGCGTGGGTAAGCGGTCTTTTTCTTTCAAAACCTGCAACGGCGTTTCATCGGCATAAGCAATATCATAGTTGTGAATATCTGCCTCCATCAGTTTCACCAATGGAGTCAGTAAGTTTGCGGACTTTATCATCCAGTTGCTTAATGTCCCACGGGTTATCGAGATATTGGCCTCCCTGAACATTGCCTCCTGGCGATAAAGTGGCATGTGGCGATTAAACTTGGCATCGATGATTGCTGCCAATAACCCAGGTGCTGCGATGGCTTTATCGATTGGTTGTTTGGGTAATTTGGCTAATCGAATGGTTTCTTCGCAGTCCTTGCAAGCGTATCTTTTTCGGATATTCACCACACGAAACGTCATTTGAGGGACAACATCCAGTTGCTCACTAAATTCATCACCGATATGCGTTAATATACATCCGCAAGAACATTGTTTTTCATCATTGGTGTTGTAGGTTTTGAATGGATGTTTTTTGTTGCTGCCCAACCAATGCTAGCAAGCGTGTGATTTCTTGTTGTAATTGATCAATTGGAAGGGCAGAAGTTGAAGTCATTTTGATAATTTTGTTAGTGTTTTTATGGATGTAATTATATCAAAAAACAACACAAAAACAAAGAATTATCAATTAAATATCATAATGTTATATTAAAAATGTATAGTGAAATCAAGCATAGGGAACTCTGCCATTAACTTGAAATCCAGACCTGCAAAAAGCCAATCCAGTTGCTGATGGGTAATCACATATGCTCCATCTTGTGCCTTGCCAAATTTGAATCGACCGCGCTCCAAGCGCTTGTGATAAAGAACAAACCCGTTTTTATCCCAAAACAAACATTTCACTCGGTCGTTATCCCGGTTATAAAATACATACACCGAACCATCGTTCGCTGGTGTTTCAAACTGCTCAATCACCAGAGCACTCAGGCCATTAATCGCTTTACGAAAATCCACATACTCGGCTGCCACATAAATCCGTGTGCCTTCAGCCAATCTCAGCATGACAAGTCTCCCACAATAGTCAGCACCGTTTTCAGTAATACTGGATTGACTTCATTGGTGATGCCAATTCGAATCCCGCTCGGCAGCATCAACTGCAATCCGGCAACTGGGCTATTCCCCGCGACTGCTTCCGGTTTTGCCTCAACAAAACCCATTGGAGCTCTTTGTACTTTACATACTATGCGGTTGTGCTGATAAACAAAGCTTTGATAGCTAATGCCCTGTTGGGCGCAATACGCCACTTGCGTTAATCCACTGGATTTCCATGCATCGGAATGTTCCCGCCAAAAACCTTGTTTGTGCACATGTTTAGTTTCGGAACTCATAAAATACTCCTTTTTAATTGAATGCATAGGAGTATCCAGGTTGGAGGGGTGGATTAAAAGATGGGGTTAATTAAACGCTTACTTTTATGGGGTAAGAGGTCTTCCATTTTTCATTCATGATAGGATTCTTAATCGATGGCTTAATATTTTAACGAGCACCTAATCGTTTAACGAAGCGGGCTTTTTAATACTAGAAATCCAGATATGCCAGAAACTATAGAACCAAGCACAACTCCAATTTTCACAAGAGGAAGCAAGCCTGTACCGCTGTGCTGATAGGCTAAGGTTCCAATAAATAGGCTCATAGTAAAACCAACACCACAAATTAATGCAATGCCATAAATTTGGCGAAGGGTAATATTATCGGCTTTTAATAGTTTCTTAAATTTAACAAAATAGCTTAAAGATAAAAATATCCCAATTTGTTTACCAAAAAATAATCCTAGGGCTATTCCCAAGACAATAGGATGAATAAACATTGATGCATCAAGACCGATAAAAGAAACACCTGCATTGGCAAAAGCAAAAACTGGAAGAACTAAAAATACTATCCAGGGATGCAATCCATTCTCCAGACGAGTAAGCATCGAATGGTTTTCTTCATCAGGGATAGTCATTGCAATCATTATTCCTGCAAGCGTTGCATGTACACCTGATTTCAACACTGCTACCCACAAAGCAAAGCCAACTACCATAAATACTGAGACACGACGACATTTAAAATAATTTAAGCCTATCAATATCAAACTTAATAAAAGAGCGAGTGAAAGAGAGAGCAACGATAATTTTTTGGTATAAAAGAAAGCTATAATGGCAATTGCTGCAATGTCATCAAAAATGGCGATAGCGGTTAACAGGACTTTTAAAGAAAGTGGAACACGTGAGTCTAATAATGAAACAATCCCTAAGGTGAATGCTATATCTGTGGCGGTAGGTATTGCCCAACCTTGCAAGTAAACAGGATTATGGATATTGAACCAGGTAAATATTAAGGCTGGAACAATTAAACCACACAAGGCCGTAATAACTGGAACCATTAACTCCTTTTTATTACTTAAAACGCCTCTGTTAATTTCACGTTTAATCTCGAGCCCAATTAACATAAAATAAATAGCCATTAAACCATCATTAATCCATAAGAGCAGTGGCTTTTTAATATGAAAAGCTCCAATGGCGACTTCACCCTTTATTTGTAATATATGGTCATATGCTCCATGAAGAGGAGAATTTGCAATTAAAATTGCTATGACAGCAGCAATAAAGAGTAAAATCCCACCCAAAGTTTCTAAGTTATAAAAAGAATCTGATTTAGCCATTAATTTTTTGAAACCTAATAATAAAAATATCTTTAATTATTAGATTTTGCCTCCCAATAAACAATATGCTCAGGTGTAGTGTCCGACAGTTTCCCTCAGTAATCACACCAATACACTTAATGATTATCTGAAAGCACGGAAAGATTTAAAGCCTAGAACATTGACTGACTATCACTGCGTACTCCACGGGTAATTTCAGACTGGTTAATAAGCCCATTACCAAAATAACTCGTGAGATGATAACTAAACGTCATTCGGAACATGCTACCTACCAATAGCAAAGCACGAGCTAAATGTAAAACCTCTCCTTTTGCGCTTTATCATCAAATAATGAGCCCACCTGGGATAACAATGGCTGGGTTTCATTAACTAAAAAATCTTTAAATTTTTCTTTTTTCAGTGTCCTTTCTTGGACATCTAATGGAATAAAGCGTGACAGCTCATTGTGAAAATCTTTACTGTAGATGATTTTTTCTATGTTTGCAATCATACTAGCAAGCTTGGTTGGGTAGTCAGTAATTTTATAATCCTGGATTTTGGATAGAATGAATTGTTTATCCATCGTAGCCCCGTGCTGCTTTAACCAGCGTAAGTCCCAAATGTCTCGATGGCGTACATAGCGAGTTGTATTAACTAAAGAGATTAACTTGTCAGCCATAATTTCATTCAGGTTTTCGGTCATGATCAGAATTGATCACTCAGCTTACGCACCCACAAGTGTCTTCCCGGGATTTAGAGAAACTTAATCGAGCGCGCGAGATTTAGTTTCTCTTAATGCCCGGGATCTATCCATAATCCGGATCCGTGCGAACTTATGGATGGATCCCGGGCATTAAGTCTTGCTAAGGCTCGCTCGCGCGCTCGCTCAAGTTTCTCTAAATTCCGGGATGACAGTTTTGGGTGCGTAAGCTGAGTTGATCATATGTCCAGAATTCTGCTAATCAGTGACCCTCATGGAAACTTGGATGCTATCAATGAAAAAATAGCCAAGACTAATGCTGATATGGTGAGATGGTGATTCATGCAGGTGATTTTTGATTTTACGATGAAAATAGTATCAATCGCCTTAACCCTAACTTAATGTAATTTTTATCACCAAAGTAATCTGATAACAAGCGAAGAAAACTCACTCATTTTAAGTTTGGTTATCATTCAAACAATGATAGTTGCACACTTTTAAGATCATTTTTTTGCTTTAATTTAATTCCTATCCCTAATAATCTGACAGGCATATTTTTCCGAGAAAACCCCTCTTGAACCAATTGATGCAAAATTTCCACATTGACTTGATTGCTTGTGCGTTCGACTGTTGTTTGCTGAAAATCACTAAATTTTAACTTTATAAATAGTGTATGGATGCCAAAAATTTCCCCAGCGCGCTGTATCCGCTCTTCTAGTCGTGTAAGTAATTCAGGAAGGGCGTTGAGGCATGCTTGATTGTTAGGTAAATCTTTCGGATATGTTTCTTCAACACTGATGGATTTTCGAATACGATCAGGATTAACAGGGCGATTATCAATACCTCGTGCTAACTCATATAGTCGTTGACCGCTGCTGCCAAACTTATTGAATAGGTAATCCACGGAATATTGTTGTAAATCAGCACAGGTTTTAATGTTGATGGCACTCAACCTTTCTTCCATTTTTGGTCCTACACCGAATAATTTACGTACTGGTAAAGCAAGAACAAAAGCATCAATATCTTCGGGCTTAATGACCATTTGACCATTGGGTTTGTGCCAATCACTGGCAATTTTGGCAAGGCTTTTATTGGGCGCGATACCTGCGCTTGCCGTAAGTTGTCTTGTTTGAAAGATTCGTGATCGTATTTCTTGTGCGATCCAGGTGGCACTTCCTTGACATTGTGTAGACGAAGTGACATCAAGATACGCTTCGTCTAGTGACAATGGTTCAATAATATCAGTGTATTCAGCAAATATGGTTCTGATATATAGGCTTTCTTTTCGATATACGTCCATACGAACAGGTTGTAAAATTAATTGACGACAAAGTTTAAGGGCATGTGCGGTCGGCATAGCAGAGTGCACGCCAAATTTACGGGCAGCATAATTACAGGTCGCGATCACTCCCCGGTGTTTAACATCACCTCCTACCGCGATAGGTTTATCCGCCAGTTCTGGAAAATCACGCATTTCAATGGCAGCATAAAAGCAATCCATATCAATATGAATAATTTTTCTTACGGGCTTGATTGTAGAGTGGTCGATTACGAGCTCCGGCGCCGAACCAGATAAACAGTTATCAAATATCATGTAGGTCCTTAATTTTTTTAATAACCCTCAGGTTCGGAAATGGTAATTGATATTATCGAACGTAGTTTACTAGTATAGACTGACAGTTTCTGTCAGTAGTGACCTGATTTAATAGATGCCCTCCAGTGCAGAATTTTGTTGGGTCATTTTTTATTCTCTTAACTCCAAGCATAACCGCATTTTGAGAGATAATTATTATAGATTATTGTAGCTGATTATTATCTGATGCATCAGTCATTGGATGTTCTCCCTGTATTGAAAGAGGATTACAAATTTTAAAATTGAATTGTGTTTGAGGGAATGGCTCGTTTAGCAATGTAAAATGCCAAAACTCTTTGTCATAAGGCTTGAAGTGATGTTTGATCATCAAATTTCGGAGCATTAATCGATTTTCTTTTTGTATGGGAGTAAGTCCGGAGTAGTTGACGTGCACATACTTGCCGAAGAAACGAGGGCCGAAATCTAGCGGTTGTTTAGTTCGAGTATCGAGAATAATAATGTCGACTGTACTGCCTCTGCTGTGTGCGGATTTCACCGAAGCAACATAGTCACCTAATAATTCGCTTTTATCTAAATCAGGGTAACAGCGTTGTTTGGTTTTAATATCATCTTTATCCTTGGCCCAATTAATAATGTCTTTTACAGCGTCAGTTGGTCGATAAATATCTAATATACTTAATGAATAATATGGGTTTATTTTTTTAAGGCTATTTTGTACTTTTTTTAATTCTTTTGCCAAAGCTAAAGTGCAAATAGCCTCTTGCGCTTCATAGCCGGCCAAAGGATGCCCAATACAATTATCCGATGTGGCGAAGGAAATTGTTTGATCAATAGAATTATCTACATCTCTGAGATAAGTAAAGCCTTTGGGAAGTTTACAAGAAGCATAAGCAGAACAATTGATGAGCAGACACATACTCCAAAATAAACAATGCAGAATATTATTTAATTTAAAGTATCTGTTGGATGGTTCCCTATTGCTGTGACTTATCGCCATTTGTTATCTCTGGGTGTCTCAAAAGTGTCCCATGAGAGGGGTTGTTTGTTCTGTTTTTACACCGCATATTTTGTAACCACTTGATTTTAATGGTGGGCCCACAAGGACTTGAACCTTGGACCAACGGATTATGAGTCCGCTGCTCTAACCAACTGAGCTATGGGCCCTTCTATTTTGGTATAACGACGACGCGTGATTTAACTGCGCGCATGAAGTATACCATACTCTTTTCAAAAATCTAGCCGTCAATTTTTAAAAATCTCAGCTATACTCTTCGCACTTGAGTTTTCGGCGTTGTTGCAACCTCGCTCGCCATCGGTCATGTACCGCATGTACACTTCCTCGGCTCTCTCGCTTGCGCCTAGCCGAAAATTCAATTGCTGTGAGTATATCAACACCGGCACTCATGCGTAGGCCCTGCACCGGCATTCTCTACCCTTTTAATCTCATAGTAAAAAATATATACTATGCACAGCTCGTTACCTACAAAAAGGCGCGTAATGCAAGGCATGATACCTGACTTTCAGAATCAAAATATATTGCTTGGAATAAGTGGTGGCATTGCAGCCTATAAATCTGCCAATCTAGTGCGCTTGCTGGCGAAACTTGGAGCCAAGGTACGTGTTGTCATGACTAAAAATGCCACCCAGTTTGTTACTCCCTTAACGTTTCAGGCTCTCAGTGGCTTTGAGGTGCGGACTGATCTCTGTGACCCCAACGCAGAAGGCGCTATGGGGCATATAGAGCTCGCGCGTTGGGCCAATGTTCTGCTGATTGCCCCCGCCTCGGCAAATATTTTGGCTAAAATGGCGCACGGTATTGCTGACGATCTATTACCTACCCTCTATTTAGCCGCACATGGTATTCCTGTCGTGGTATGCCCCGCTATGAACAAACATATGTGGGAACATCCCGCTACTCAAGCCAATATCGCTATTTTACAGTCACGTGGCGTTATTATTTTAGGCCCAGACGCCGGTTCTCAAGCTTGTGGCGATGAGGGAGAAGGCCGCATGCGCGAGCCTGAACACATTCTAGAAGATCTACGCCTGCTCTCTATTGCCGGATTACTGCAAGGTAAAAAAGTGTTAATTACCGCAGGCCCCACTCGTGAGGCTTGGGATCCCGTGCGTTTTATCAGTAATCGAAGTTCCGGAAAAATGGGCTATGCACTTGCAAGAGCAGCACGTTTAGCCGGTGCCGAAGTCACACTCATTAGTGGACCAAGTGCTCTGATACCCCCCCCTGGTGTACACTTTATCCCCGTAGAAACCGCACTTGAAATGCAAGCAGCTGCTGTTCAGCATTTACAAACTGGGATGATAGTCATTGCCAGTGCCGCCGTCAGTGATTATCGCCCAGAAAACGCAGTAGATCAGAAAATTAAAAAAGAGAATATTGAAAATCTGACGCTACAGCAAAACCCAGATATCGTTAAAACCTTAGTCGAATTAGATAAAGCCGCATACGTGGTCGGCTTTGCCGCCGAAACCCAAAATCTATTGAAACATGCCAAAGATAAAAAAAATAAAAAAGGCTTGCAGATGATTATTGCAAATCAAGTCGGCATTGACTGTGGATTTGAAGTAGACGCACAAGCTATCACTATCATCAGTGATAAAACGCTCACCTCCGTACCGATTATGCATAAAACAAGAATTGCCGCAGCGATTATACAAAAAATTGCTGAATTTCTTATTACTGAAGGAACCCACCATGTTACATGTAGACATCAAAATATTGAATCCTAAAGTGTGTACTTGGGGCTTGCCGCAATATGCTACCGCCGGTGCTGCGGGGCTCGATTTACGCGCGTGCATAGACGAACCACTGACGCTTTCACCACAAGAAACTTTCTTGATTCCGACGGGTCTTGCTATTTATGTACAAAACCCAGAATACGCGGCAGTTATTTTACCCCGCTCTGGCTTAGGTCATAAACACGGTATCGTCCTCGGTAATTTGGTCGGATTAATCGATTCTGATTATCAAGGCGAATTACGTATTTCTTGTTGGAATAGAGGTGCCGATCATTTCACCATCGAGCCAGGCGATCGCATTGCGCAGTTGATTTTTCTGCCAGTAGCACATCCCGAGTTTCGCTTGGTAGAAGATTTTGAAGCAACAGAACGTGCCGCCGGCGGATTTGGCAGCTCAGGGAGACAATAAATGCAATACCAAATTTGTAAAGTATCAGAACAAGTCTTTCGTGCTTATGATATTCGAGGCATTATTCATCCTGAATTTTCAGAGGATGCCTTTTATACTATTGGTTTAACTTTAGCCGCTACACTGCAAGATTTACAGCGACAAGATGTTTTTCTTGCACAAGATGGCCGTTTAACCAGTCCTTCATTAGCACAAGCATTACAGCAAGGTTTGCTGGATGGCGGTATGCGCGTTTTTGACCTAGGCATGGTCCCTACTCCGGTTATGTACTTCGCAACAAAGGTTCCTTGCAAAAATCCACCGATGAACCCTATTGATTCTGGAGTAATGATCACCGGTAGCCATAACCCTTCCGCCTATAATGGCATTAAAATGGTTTTAGCGGGCAACACTTTAGCCCAAGCGGACATTGAAAACTTATACACCCGTATGCAACAAGGGGTTTTGCCCGCAGCAGTCCCTGGAACCCTGCATTCTGTAGAAGTCCTACCGGACTATTCACAAACTATTGTAGAGCGTATTCATTTTGCGCGCCCTATGACGGTGGTTGTCGATTGTGGCAATGGTGTTGCCGGTGTCACTGTGCCCGCCGTACTCGAACGCTTAGGCGCACGTGTCATCCCACTCTATACTGAAGTGGATGGTCATTTTCCCAATCACCACCCAGATCCCACGCAAGAAAAAAATCTAGTTGATCTGAAAGAAGCCGTACGCATACATCAAGCAGATATTGGCTTAGCCTTTGATGGCGACGGTGACCGACTCGGCGTCGTCACCAATACGGGTGAAATGATTTACCCAGATCGTTTACTCTTATTTTTTGCACAAGCTTTGTTGGCCGAACACCCCCAAGCAACTATCGTCTTTGATGTCAAATGCACGCAAGATCTCGCCGATAGCATCAACGCGCAAGGCGGCATCCCACACATGTGCCCTACCGGACATTCTATCGTCAAACGCATCATGAAAGAGAAAGGGGCTTTATTAGCAGGCGAAATGAGTGGGCATATCTTTTTTCAAGACCGCTGGTATGGCTTTGATGATGCTTTATTTAGCGCCTGTCGACTCCTTGAGTTGCTCTCTCTTAAACCCGAAAGTGTCGCAGAGCAATTTGCAAGTATTCCAAAACGGGTATCTACGCCTGAAATTCAAATCACCATGGAAGATGAACACAAATTTGCTTTTATTGAAAAACTGCGCGAACAAGGACAATTCGACAGTACAGAGCATATTACCATTGATGGTTTGCGGGTTGCTTTTGAACGTGGCTGGGGTCTGCTCCGTGCGTCCAATACCACGCCTTGCGTCACTGCACGTTTTGAAGCTTTAGATCTCGCAAGTCTTGAAGATATTCAAAGAATTTTTAAACGAGAGATGCAGCGTATTCTGCCGGACTTAGCTATCCCTTTTTAGGGATAGTTCTATACGGGCGCAGCAAAAAACTGCGGCGGAAAACACCGTCGCATGCGCTGCGGGCAATAATGCATCACTCGATATACCCCGACTACCGCAAAACGCTCCCAACACCAACCCAAGAGTATTAACATTCCGCCTAATCCCGCTAACAACAACGAAAGCCCCAACACTCCCGAAAAGGTATTTGTCAAATAATAGCCTACTCCTACTGCCCCCCAAAATGCCAATATTTTACGTAACCATAAAAGACCCAAGACAAATAAACCAATACTTTTCATACAATTTAGGAAAAGTCCGAGACTCGCATTCGGTGCACAGAAAAACGCGACCGTCAGCATAAATCCACCCCAAAAATATCCCCAAAATGACTCTTTCCTTTGAAAGCAGGTATATATGTCGACGCCCCAAGCTGTCAATATCATCGCAAAACCCACGCTCTGTAAAAGAGCACGTGTTTGCCAGGTACTAATATCCCAATGATGAACCTGTTCGGTTTGATTGAGAATTAATAATCCGAATGTAAATACCAAGGGTGATAAAAAAACCGTATATCGATAACGATAATACATAGCCCAAGCCACCAGTATGGCACTCAGCTCCATACAAAAAGAACGTGAGAGTCCAGTTTGTGAATCATCAAAAAAAGACCAAGGCTGATATCCAAAAACCACTAAAATAAAGCCAAACACTGCTGCCGGGGCAAGTGCTATTACAAATATCCCTAAACAACGCGCGGCGAAATCTGCCTTTCTATTATAGAACGCATCAACCCCCCAAAAACCCAGACTCATATACCCCAACGCAGAACCCATCAAAGCCCAACCATCCTGTTGCTCAATAGCTTTTAATAGAAAAGTCCAGGTGGCCACCAAGGCGAGCACCGCTCCGAGCAGATAAATCACCCGACTAAAATCTAACACCGTATCTGTTTTCACGTGTGCATTTGATAAAGCTTCAATCGCGCCACGCTGGGCTTCTGAGATAATACCCTGCTGTACCGCTTTTTCTAGATAATTGTCGGTTTTTTTCATGGCTTATCCTACGATAATGGTCTTCACATTGGCGAACTCACGCATCCCTTCTTTCGAAAGTTCACGACCAAAGCCTGATTGTTTCACGCCACCAAAAGGTAAACGTGGATCAGAAGCCACAAAAGTATTCACGGCAACTGCACCTGCATCTAACTGTAAGGCAATACGCTCGCCTTTTTCTATGTCTTTCGTAAAAACCGCCGCACCTAAACCAAAAATAGATTGATTGGCCAGTTGAATCCCTTCCTCAAGATCAGCAATCTCGGTCACACAGAGTACCGGACCAAATAACTCTTCTTCAAAAGCGCAGTTTCCAGGATTAACCTGCGTCAATAAGGTAGGCAAATAATAAAACCCTGGGCGATCTGGAATTTTAGCACCGACACAGAGTTGTGCCCCCTCTGCTATTGCCCTTTGTACCTGCTGATGCAGATTTTGACGTAAGTCTTCTCTGGCCATCGGCCCCATGGTGGTACCAGGCTCCGTGGGATCCCCGGGCACAAATTGCTTCATGTCATGTAATAATTGCGCTTCAAAATCTTTGCGGATATTGCGATGCACTAATAAACGTTTCGCGGCAATACAGACTTGTCCTGTATTGCTTAAACGAGACTGTACACAATGACGACTCGCCGCTTCAATATCGGCATCTTCCAAAATCAGATAAGGATCGCTTCCGCCTAACTCTAATACCACTTTCTTAATCGCTTGACCGGCTTCAGAACCAACCGCTTGCCCTGCGCGCGTACTTCCCGTTAAAGTGACACCTTGCACCAAAGGATGTTGAATGACCGCGGGAACTAAATCTACATCTATAATCAAACTAGTAAAAAGACCTTTTGGAAATCCGGCTTCCACAAAAAGTTTTTCCATCGTTATGGCACATCCCGTAACATTCGGTGCATGTTTTAATAAGGCCCCATTACCCAATAAAATATTGGGAACCGCAAAGCGAAAGACCTGCCAAAAAGGAAAGTTCCACGGCATAATTCCTAAAATAAGCCCTACCGGACCAAACGAACGATAACTTTTTTTATGGTTCGTTTCGATATATTCCGGCCTTAAAAACTCTGGCGCTTGCGCGGCATAATATTCACATAAAAAACGACATTTCTGAATTTCTGCCAACGCCTGTGTAATCGGCTTACCCATTTCAAGGGTCATTTTCAGAGCTAAGGATTGCGCTTTTTTCTCTAAGAGTGCAGCTAATTGTAAAGTCCATGCGACACGTTTTTCTACCCCTGCTTGCAGTGCAGTTTGTCGCGCTTTTTCTACATGATGGAGTGTTAATTCTAGTTTTTTTGTATCAATCAAGGGGTACTCTTCCAACGGAGCCCCAGTACTGGGATTAATTGTCGTAAACGTTCGCATTTTACACTCCTATTATTTGGCCTCTAAATGATGAAAAAGTTTCATATTTTCAGAGTAATCGACAGGAACCTCTAAAACCGTGGGTTTATCTTGATGCGACAAAGCCCAACGTAAATCTTCTACAAAATGCTCAGCAGACGCAATCTTACGCGCATGACAGCCTATTTTTTTTGCGACCTCGGCTAAATCTGGATTATTGAGATCCGTAAACGCATGGGCATGAAAATGCATATTTTGCTTCCAGGCGATTAAACCATAGGCATCATCATTCCAGAGTAACACCACAATGGGTACCTGTAACGAGACCGCCGTAAATAAAGCTTGTATACTCATGACAAAACCACCATCTCCACATAAAGCAACTACATTTTTTTGTGGATTTAAGCGCTTTGCTTCCACTGCACCGGGAATACTGCCGCCCATCGAGCAAAACCCATTACTAATAAAACAGGTTTTAGAATAATACGCGCCATATTGCCTGGCCACCCACATTTTATGTGCGCCCACATCGGATACTAGTATATCTTCTTTTCCTAATGTATCTCGCAGCATACGTAATATCGTTTTAGGTTTCATCGGAAAATGTAAGTCATCAGAATCTCCTCGAATATCTTTTTCTACCCGTTGTTGAATTGCATGAAAATAGGGGTCTTTCTTTTGCATTTCCGGAGGAAAAACTTGTTGTACATTGCTTAATATACTCGGAATATAGCCTATCATTTCTAAATCAGCTGGATAGGCTACATCGATTTCTGCAGGGCAACTATGAATATGAATAATATGTTTTTGCACCCCAATATTCCATTGAGATGGAGACCATTCAATCATATTATAACCAATGCAAATCACTAGATCGGCTTGTTCAAATGCTTCTATCGCCAAATCTTTCAATCCAAGACCGACACAATGCAATGAACGTGGATACTGAAATCCTATGCAGCCTTTTCCCATAAACGTATAAGCAGCATAACAACCCGTTTTTTCTAAAAATGTCGCCAAGACCGCATCGCATTCTGTACGTACCGCGCCCTCACCAAGTAATACTAAAGGTTTTTTGCTTCTCGAGAATAATTCTAAAAAGCGCTGAATAAACTCCAGTGAGGGAGTTTCTTCATAAGTATGGGTTTGAAAACACAAAGGCTTCAAGCCATCCGCAGGTAAAGCGGCAATATCTTCAGGCAATTCTATGACCACCGCACCAGGAGAGCCCATGGTTGCTATTTTAAAGGCTTTCGCTACAATTTCGGGCAGCACCTCTGGAGACAAAATCGACACCACCCATTTAGTAATCGGTTTAAACATCGCGATCGCATCTATATTTTGATGCGACATCTTATGCAAACGATGCGTGCTACCTTGTCCGATAATCGCAATCAAAGGTGCTACGTCAAAATTTGCTTGGGCAACCCCTGTCGTTAAATTGGTGGCACCAGGCCCCAAAGTAGCTAAGCAAATTCCTGGGATTCCCGTCAAACGACCGTGCATTTCCGCCATAAATGCCCCGGTTTGCTCATGACGACAAGTAATAAATTGAATATCTTTTTGATGAGAAAGCGCCATCACCACATCCGCATTTTCTTCTCCTGGAACCCCGTACATCGTGTTGACACCATGCGCTTTTAAACACTGTAATAATAGGTCTGCGGTATTCATAAGAGGCTTCGTCAGATGAGAATACTTCCAGTATAGGCTAGGATTTTAAAATGAACAAATTAAAGATATACTCTTCGCACTTGAGTTTTCGGCGTTGTTGCAACCTCGCTCGCCATCGGTCATGTACTGCATGTACACTTCCTCGGCTCTCTCGCTTGCGCCTAGCCGAAAATTCAATTGCTGTG
>JAUYSE010000005.1 GCA_030696465.1 Legionellaceae bacterium | reverse complement strand
CATGGAGGGCACCACTGCAGTAGGAATCACTATTCCCTGTAAAGCGCAATATCGTACCCTTATATCAGCAACGGGCTCGAAACCCAACATACGTTCTGCCATAATTTCTATGCTGGCACCCATACGTCGTAACATGGCGATCAATCCCAAGCGCGTGGCATTGACCCCTACCCCCCGAAAATACACATAAGAACCAGGAATAATACACGCTGCCACGATAAAAAAAGCCGCCGATGAAAAATCCCCAGGAATACTCAGGGCTTTGCCCCGTATTTTTTCAAGGGGACTCAGTGTACATATCAAACCTCTACGTACACAGGGAACACCCAACCATTGAAAAAGTCGCTCTGTGTGATCTCGGGTTTGCAATGGTTCTTTAATGCTGGTTCGGCCTTTTGCATAGAGCCCCGCCAAGAGAAGTGCCGATTTCACTTGGCTACTCGCCATAGGTAAATCAAAGTGACCTCCTTGTAAATGAGTCACCGGTTCTATCTGCACTTCCTCTGGCTGTAAACGTACCTGCGCCCCCATCTGCCGCAAAGGAATCGCTACCCTATCCATAGGGCGCTTTCGTAAACTGGCATCGCCGCTTAAGCTCGTAGAAAAAAACTGTGCCGATAATAAACCCATGAATAAACGCATACTCGTTCCAGAATTACCACAGTCCAATCTATGAGTGGGTGGTTGTAATCCTCGCAACCCTCCCCCTTCAATCCAAAGTTCCCCGACCGTTTCTTCTCGTACGGGCACGCCCATCGCTTCTAAAGCAATCCGCGTTGCCGTACAGTCTTGACTTTGTGATACCCCCTGTAACAACATTGGGTCTTGGCATAACGCCGCTAACATCAAAGCGCGATGCGAAATTGATTTATCCCCAGGCAAGCACAACTCACCTTGTAATAGAGAAACGGGGTAACTTTCAAGCTCGTCCGTCATGCTGCTCCTCAAAATGCTGCATATATGCAAGTAGAGCATTAACACCCGCCATAGGCATTGCGTTATACATAGATGCACGTAATCCACCAATGCGCGCATGTCCTTCTAATCCTAATAGGCCTTCTTGTTTTGCCCCTGCAAGAAAGTCGTTTTGCAGATCAGGATTACTTAATTGAAAAGGAATATTGACGCGAGAGCGTGATGCCTTTGGTATTTTATTTTCATAGAAAGAAGACCCATCTATATACGCATACAGCCGCTCTGACTTTTCAATATTCAGTTGACTCATCACGTGCACACCGCCTTGGGCTTGCAACCACTGCAGCATACTCAACGCAGCATAGCAGGCAAAGGCCGGTGGTGTTGCATACAAAGACTCGTGCTCCAACATTACCCGATAATCTAACGCTTTTGGTATGTATCCAGGAGAAATATCCTTTAAAAAATCTTTCTCCACAATACACAAAGTGAACCCTGCACACCCTAAATTTTTTTGACAACCTGCAACCACAAAACCATAATCTTTCCATGCATACGCTTCTGTTCCTATACAGGAAGTCATATCGGCTATCCAGGGGATATTTTTCCGCGCCGGGATCTTGAGCAACCGAATCCCTTCTATCGTTTCATTCGGCGTACAATATCTATATACGGTGTTTGCTTGCCCAATTGCCGCAAGCGTAAGCTCTTCTGGGGTCCATAATACCGTTCGCCCTACTGCGCATGCTTCCTGATAAGCAAAGTCCGACCAAATACCAGACACATAATATTCTGCTTGTTGCGCTTGAGATAAAAAATGCAAGGGGATCAATCCAAAATGCACACGAGTAGCCACCGGCATCCAAAAAATCGCATGTGTCAAAGGGATCTCGAGCACTTCTCTTGCGAGCGCATTGAGTTCTTCCATCATCGATTTAAACCATGCACTACGATGGCCAATCTCGAGAAGAGATAAACCTACTCCAGGAATAGAGATCACCTGCTCAGAAAGAGCCACTTTCACTGACTCCGGCCATATCGCCGGCCCCGCGCCAAAATAATACATCGTTGTTTCTCCTGAATATACTTTATGATGCCATTTATTGTTACATATCTCCTTCGTAAAACCCACAAGGAAATAATCCTATCCATGCATCAGTTCAATTAAACAATATGTATTGAAATCATCAAATCAACGCAGTACAATCGTCACTCTTCGTGTTATAGGAGAGTCTCGTGCTCGAAGCTCCAGCAAAAAATCCCTCCCCAATTGATAGTCCACCAGGAACCTTCTTTGATGTCTCCCCTGGACCAGTCAGTTCTGCAGGAAGCCCGCCCAACAGTAATCCTTGCTCTGTTCAAATGGTGTCAAGTGCCCACCGAGGTCGCTCTTTCTTTGCATATGGCAAGGAGGAAGACGCCTCCACCCCCAAAAGACCAATATCTGTCGTTCGCTCTCTCAGTGGCACAAAATATCGTGAACAACAAGCGCTCATTACCCGGAAAGACGAGGAAATCCGGCAAAAACATCGAGTCCGCCTGTTTTATGGAAATAATCGTCTGACGGGTGATGACAGCAAACGAATGGTTGTCATAGACTGCGCAGAAGAGGCTACCGATGAGTTTCCCAGCCATCTTGCTGAAGCAGAAAAAAAGTTTACATTTTGGAACAGACTCTATGCAGCAAGGCCAGTTGAACTGATCCTTTTTCCAAATGCGAAACAACCAACTGGATTTAAACTACTACTTCCTTTTGTACCCGGAGAAACTTTAACCAAATTTCCCTCCAAGAGACTAGGACTCTTGGGCGGCGCATTACCTTTTCTTCTAAAGCTCGCGCGTGTTGTGCGCCATGTTCATAGTCAAAATATGGTAATTCTCGATATAACAACCAATAATTTTGTGTACTGCCGCTCCAATGGGCGTTTGTACCCTATAGACGGTGGTTTATCTGCTATTATTGGGCAACCCATAGAAAATATAGCGGCTAATAAAAATAACTCTCGCACTACTTTTCATGTTAAAAAAGAGGGAGCCATTAACGGTAAGATAAAGAAATACACCCAAATTCCACCAGAGTGCTGGTATCTAGACACACCACCTCTCGCACACCCTTCTATGGACATGTATGGAATGGCGAATCTGTTTAAATACCTTTTCGATATTCTCATAGAGGATCAATCGCCTAAAATACAAGCATTATTAGATCAGTGCTTGCAACATGATCCAAACTTACGTCCTACGATAGACGTGTTTATTAAAACCGTTGAAGAACAACTCGCGCTTAGACTGGCTCCTGAAAAATATGCAGCCGCTAGTGTTTCTGGGCCGAAAGCTCAACCTAGGTGACAGGCTATTAGGTTTCCGCTTCATTATTTCAGTGGAGACACCGCTTAAGCCACCGTAACGGCAGGGTAATCCAGTAACCTTAAAGCCGCTAGATTGCTTCGCCTCCGGCTCGCAAAGACAGAGTACCTAGAACGCTTTATTTCTCACTGAAATAATTAAGCGGATAAATCGCACCAGTTTTCATCGCAATATGCGTTTGCCCTGCACAATATAAAATGAAGGCTTGCAAAATTAAAGAAACGCGTTACCATAATCCCTAATAAAAAAATATCTAAGAGGTGAGGGTCGTGATAAAACGTTTTATAATGGCTGCTGGTTTGTTTTCAAGCATATCTAGTATGGCTGCCATGCCTATTGATGGTTTTTATTCCAGCATTTTTGGAGGCTATACCTATCTTCCAAACAATATTGATACTATTCATAATGGTATCCTATTAGATAACAGCAGTTTCACAGGTGGATATAACGCCGGTGGACGATTTGGATATAAAAGCAATCCTCTACGCTATGAAGGCGAATTTACCTACCTCAGTGCCAGTGCGCAGCGATTTTATGCCAATCACATAAAACAAACGGATGTGAGCGGACAAAGTAGTGGTGTTTTTCTCATGGCGAATGTCTATTATGATTTTCCAGAAGTGCTTGACAGTTTGCAGCCGTTCTTGGGCATCGGGATTGGATATGGCTTTGTCAAAGATAATTTAGATAGTACGGGTCCCGGGACCGCACTCAACTTTAGTGGTTCAAACAGCGTTTTTTCTTATCAAGGGACCGCGGGAATAGCGTACCACTTTGCTGAAAACTATAGCCTTGATCTCGCTTACCGATATATAGCCACCGATCATTCTAACGAGCTAGGTAGCATTTTTCAGGCCAACTTAGCAAGCGTTGGAGTCACTTATCGCTTTGATGACGCACAATATAAATAGTTTTTTTTGTAAAAAGGGAGTTTTTACATGTCAAAAATGATGTCCAGGCTATCCTCTGTCGCTTTATTACTGAGTAGTTGCACGCTCTTTGCGTATGAACCAATTGATGGTTGGTATGGCGGGGTCATGGGAACTGTCAGCAAGTCCACCACACTCACCTTTAACCTACCAAACCCTGACCTCGGTACAGACAGTATAGCCAGCTCCCTCTCTTACAAGGTCGGCGGTGGTGCGAGCGTTAATTTAGGATACCGCTATGAACATTTTCGTCTTGAAGGCGAGATTTTATATATCTCCGATAATTTTGACTCGCTTCAAATTGGCAACACCTATAGTATTTCTAGCTTTTCTAAATCTGGGCTTCCTTATTTTAAAGGCGCCACCAACTTAGTGAGTTTCCTCGGAAACTTCCTCTATGAAATCACTTTTGATGACATGGACTGGGCTCCTTACATAGGAGTAGGTATTGGGTATGCGCACCTTCAAAATACTGTCAATTTTTACACGGCAACCGGCACACTTATCGCCGGGAGTGCCGGTAGAGCTGATGCTGATGCTGGAATTTTGCAAGGGATCGTTGGGTTTGAACTGTTTCTAGATGATGCGTTCACCCTAAATGCAGATTACCGTTACTTAACCACTAATGAGATTTCTTCCTTACAAAATGCGCGCGCGCAATTTAATACTCTGAACTTTGGCTTAACCTTCACTTTTGACTAGGGATAAAGTATGCAAATTATTCCTTCTCTCTTGGCGGCCCCTCCTTTACGTTTGGAGACAGAGATTCAGGCTTTGCTACCCTCTGAGCTTAAAATGTTACATATCGACGTGATGGATAATCATTACGTCCCAAATTTAAGTTTTAGCCCACAAATTTGCCAAGCGATTCATCAGACCTTTCCGCAACTTTTATTAGACGTGCACCTGATGGTGTCACCTGTAGATCGTCTGATTACCGCATTTGCAGAGGCGGGTGCTCATCGTATTGCCATCCACCCTGATGCTTGTTTACACTTACATCGTCACCTTTCACTCATTCGAGAACAGGACTGTCTTGCCGG
>JAUYSE010000019.1 GCA_030696465.1 Legionellaceae bacterium | reverse complement strand
CCGTGAGGGAGCGGAGCATTTTGAAACATTAAAATTTCTACTCCCTCACGGTTGCTGCTCGGATAGATCGTGCTAATTTTACGCGTAACTTAAGATGCGGCCAATAAAAAAGCCCGAGCCTTGTTGCCAAGGGTCGGGCTTAAATAGAATTTTTCGAAATTCTTCGAAAGAAGTAAGTGTTTATCGACCGTCTTGATTCATCAAACGATGGATAGCTTTCCAACGCCCTCGATCAGAAGGGGTCACAAAACAGAGGGCAGAACCTTCAGCACCTGCTCTGGCGGTACGTCCTATGCGATGGATATAATCTTCTGGGCATTGTGGTAAGTCGTAATTAATAACGTGTTGTACGTGTGCAATGTCGAGTCCGCGCGCCGCAATATCAGTTGCAACCATAATACGGTATTTGCAACTACGAAAAGCAGAGATAACACTTTCACGTTTATTATGACGTAAATTACCATGGATTGCATCGGCACTGTGTTTTTCTAAACGTAAACGTTTTGCGATTTTCTCAGCACTAAAGCGCGTTTTCACAAATACAATAATAGATCCTTCGCGTTGATTCAGCTGAGATATCAGTTGTTGATGTTTCTCACCTTCAGAAATATAGAGCACTTCTTGTTTAAGCTTAGGCACAGGAGTGCTGGAAGCACCTGCAGCAATTTGCACAGGGTTATTCAAATATCTTTTAGACATAGAAACGATATTTTTAGGCAGCGTTGCAGAGAATAAAAAGGTTTGACGCTGTTCAGGAATAAACTGCATAATTTTTTCAATTTGTGGTGCAAAACCCATATCTAACATACGATCGGTTTCGTCGAGTACTAAATATTTTGTTTTGTCCAATGTTAATGTTTTGCGGATAAGATGATCATTAATACGCCCAGGAGTCCCGACTATAAGTCTAGGATTGGTTCTGAGTTGTTGTATTTGTTTGAAAATAGAATCACCACCAATCAGTAAAGCCGTTTTAATTTGTTTGTCTCTACCCAGCAAGCTTCCGAGCATTTTAACAACCTGCACTGCTAATTCTCGGGTAGGTGCTAATACAAGCGCAACACCTTGAGGGTTTTGCAAGAGTTGGCTAATGATAGGAATACCAAATGCAGCGGTTTTACCGGTACCTGTTTGAGCAGATCCCAAAATATCTTTTCCTTCCAAGCCTGGCGGTATTGCTTTTGCTTGAATAGGGGTTGGGACGGTAAATTTTAAGTGCTGCAGAGTCTGCAGTAATGATTGGGGTAAACCAAAAGAAAGAAAATCGTTCATAATAAATAAACCTTTATAGATGCAAAACTTCTTCAAACTCAATAATGGAAAATGCTTTGCTGGGTAATAATAGGGGGAGCCCCTGTCGAAATATTAGGGTACGCCCAAATGTGTACGCTATGCGGTTAGATATACTATTTGTCCTCGAATTTTGGGCGTTGTTGCAAGTTCGTTCGCCAAAAATCTAATCGCTGTGTGTATATTTAAAAAATGACCGCGTGCCGCACTACTTATTTTACGCAAAGAAACATTGACGTTTCCCTTAAAGGAGACGTGGTTCGTACGTAAAATAAGTAAGAAAAATTAAAAGATGATAAGTTTAATCAGCTTTCAAATTGGAGGCAAAAGTTTTGCCATTATTGGTCACCAATTCGTAACTGATTTGCTGTCCTTCCAGTAAATTGGAAATGCCAGCTTCTTGTACGGCGCTGATGTGAACAAATACGTCGTTCCCGCCGTTGTTCGGTTGAATAAAACCAAAGCCCTTCGTGGGATTAAACCACTTAACGGTTCCTGTTTCCATTGTATCTCCTAGTGTTAGTATACTCAATTGCTTATGAGTGATTGGTTTGCTCACGGACTTTTGAAGAAAGTGAGAGTATGTGCTCTCTATATCAGGAAGGTTCACGAGTGAGGTGATTATTGAGGGCGAGCCCATAAATTAACACACACACCAATACCTCAGTGAAACATTTCTAGAACGACATAACTCAACGTAAGCCTACAAAAAATCAAAGTAACAACGAGTAGCCAGAAGACGTAATAGAGTAGTTTTTTAGAGAACAAGCCTGATTATACATTATTTTATCAAAAAGGCAAATATTAGTTTTAGATGTTCAGCCTGTCTGCCTAAGCTTCTTGAGCTCGGCAGACAAATGTGGATAATTAACCAGCCATTCCCGCCTCACCCCCAAACTCTGCCAACAAGGGGTATCGGATAAAGGGCTTTCGTAAACCTTCACGGCGCAGGGACGCGCCGTGAGAGCGTCAGGAGGACTTTATGCGTGTTTACGAAAGCCCTTTATCTGATACCCCTTGGTACCACTATATAATAAGGCGGGAGTTCCTTATAATTAACGGCAGTTTCGTTGTAACCAACAGCGGCCACGTGCGTTACATACCTGAACCGTCCGACATGCAGGGGAGTAATATCCTCCAAATGGAGCGCCAATCACTACCGGAGCACCCCAACCCCAACCGCCGCCATAGTAACCGCCACCACCGTAGTAACCACGACCACCATGCCAGCCGCCACCGTGCCATCCATGACCACCGCCATGCCATCCATGTCCGCCACCACCATGCCTGCCGCCATGCCCACCGCCATGTCCTCCGCCTCCATGCGCACTACAAGCAGCGCTAAGGATTAAGCCTAGAGCAAAGACCATGGTACGTAAAGTATTACCTTTCAGATGCATAATCATAAGTTTCTCCTCATTACTGGATTGATCTAATTATAGATCATATGAGGGCAAACAGATCGTAATAGCCAATATTTTTTCAAATAAGCGAGAAATAGGGATTAAGTGCTATTGTATTATCGGACTATAAAATACCACGTCAGTTTCGTGACATTTCTGACAGCGCATGGCACATCCGCGGGGTTTTTGAGAGACCGCAAAAATAATATTTTTAGAGATAAGAAAGGTTAACATAGGTTCAAGCGTAGCAAGTTCCATTTGATGCGCTTTTGCAAGCTGCACATTACTGACACGACCTAAACGCTGAATATAATTACGCAAAGCGAGCAACATGAGAATTGTCCTCTTGTATGTAGCGTACGGCGATAATGCCGATGACGATTCCGACCAAAAATAGAGTGAACCAGAACATAGAATATCCGGGATGCTCTGCAAAGGTCGCTATTTGATAAAAGGTGACTGAGACGCCATAAGCGAGCCAGGAAGACCAAAGGATAGAGAACCACATCCAACGCCGGCTCGTTTCCTGTCGTAATGCGGACATAGTCGATACACAAGGAATATATAATAAAATAAAGAGCAAATAGGCGTATGCACCTGCAGTCCCATCAAAATGATTCGCCAGCGCCAAGCGCGTTGTTGCGGTTAATTCCGTGATAGGCGCTGCGGCTAAAAAAGGGTGGAGTAAAGCTTGTCCTAGGTCGAAGCAACGCGTTTGCATGGCGTGCCAGGCATTGTCTAATAAGACGCTCCAGTCTAAGGCTGCCGTTAAAGTGCTAAGTGCAGGGCTATAAAGGGTATTGAGTGTACCCATTACGACTTCTTTTGCTAATATCCCGGTGAGTAATGCAACGGTGGCGGGCCAATTTTCTGGGCTAATACCTATGGGGGCAAACCATGGCGTTAAAGCTTTACCTACCCACCATAGACAAGGTTGTCCTTGCCATGTCCAATAATTCAACATAGATAATATCATAGAGATGGGGACGATTAATTTAGTAGCGCGTGTAATAAAGGGGACTAAGCGGATATAGCTGGCTTGCCATAACCGAGAAAATTTAGGGAGTTGATATTCAGGGAGTTCCACAATATCTAAGGGATCTTCAGTAATGGGCCAAAATCGGGTGACTACCCAAGCTGTAAGCATCGCGAGGCTGATTCCGCATAAATATAAAGAAAAAACGATCGATGCGCCATGGGTAGGGAAAAAAATAGAAACAAATGCTGCATAAATAGATAAGCGTGCGCTACACGACATAAAAGGGATCATTAAAGCCGTAAGCCAACGACTACGCGGAGATTCTAGCGTACGAGTGGCCATGATAGCCGGTACATTACAACCAAATCCGACCAGTAAGGGGACAAAGGATTTGCCAGGTAAGCCGAGCCCGCGCATGAGACGATCGACGACAAAAGCGGCACGTGGCATATAACCGGAGAATTCCAAGACAGATAAACCAAAAAATAGGGTGAGCATGACGGGTACAAAGGTAAGGGTAGTTTGCAAGCCACTACCAATACCGTTGGAGAGTAGCGTGATGAGCCAGGGGGCAAGGTGCCAAGATTGCAGCCAGGCTTGGCTACCATCGACTAAAATACCTTGACTCAGAATGTTTAAAGGATCTTGAAATATCCCGCCCACATGAATAGCGAAAAAAAATAGGAAGTACATACTGGTCATGAAAATGGGTATTCCCCACCATGGGTGAAGTGCTAGACGATCAATATGCTCGGTCCAATAAGGCTTTTGCAGCAGGGGTTGTTGTAGTACATTTTGCACAATAGTATGAATGGCTTCATATTGCGCGTCTGCAAGGTCGAGCGTTTCTGGCGCATCGGCTTGCATGAGAAGATGACAGCGCGCCATTGAGGGGAGGATGTTATCCGCTAGACATTGTTGTTCTAGAGTATCCAGTGCTACTTTGAGTGTGGCGCTATAGGTTAAGGGGAGTGGATTCGTTGGTACGCGATGAATGATGGCCTGTTGTAAGGCGATTTGTAGTTCAAGGAGTCCGGTTCCTTCTTCCACCATAATGGGGATGACGGGGCATTGCAAGCGCTGAGCAATAGCGGGAATATCTATTTGTATGCCTTTTTTATGCGCTTTATCAATGCCAGTCAGTGCGATGATACAGGGTTTCCCTAGATCAAATAATTGACTGCTTAGATATAAATGGCGTTCTAAGCAGGAGGCATCGACAACATTAAGTAGGACATCTACCGACCCCACTAAGAGCGCATGCATAGCCAGCGCTTCGTCTTGGCGGCATTGTTCAGCGGCAAAGCTATATAAGCCCGGCAGATCCAGAAGATTACTTTGGATAGGGTTATCTATAGACCAGACAACAGGGGCGGTCGCGATTTCTACCGTGACACCTGCCCAATTACCGACTTGAGCATGTGCGCCCGTTAATGCATTAAATAAAGTGGTTTTTCCTGCATTGGGATTGCCAACGATAGCGATATTTTTCATATGAGCTCCCAATGTAAGCGGGCTAAATGAGATTTACGCACCCAGACATCGGTTTCGCGTATGGAGACGACGATAGGGCAGCCTAAAGGTGCTACACCTTTAATAAGAATTTCTATTCCACGGGTAAAGCCAAAAGCTTGTAAGCGTTGGCGTTGAATAGGCTCGCAAGTACCAAAACTTTTTAAGCGTAAACGTTGACCGGGCTTCCAAGGAATCAAGGCACATCCCCATGATGATATGATTTCGGCATTATATCACACTCTTAGTTGAGAATCATTCTTATTTGATAACGAGGTTAGGGCTGCCCCATATTACAAAGATATACTCACAGCAATTAAATTTTCGGCTAGGCGCCAGCGAGAGAGCCGAGGAAGTGTACATGCAGTACATGACCGATGGCGAACGAGGTTGCAACAACGCCGAAAACTCAAGTGCGAAGAGTATCGCTCACAACAAATAATGACACACGGCAATGCTGACTAATACCCCGGTTAAATCGGCTAATAAACCAGCAGGAATCGCATGGCGAGTGTTACGTATACCAACCGCACCAAAATAAATGGCAATAACATAGAAAGTGGTTTCCGTACTACCCAACATGGTGGCTGCGGTTTGAGCAATCAGCGAATTTCCACCGTATTGTTGACAAAGTTCATTGAGAATGGCCAGAGAGGCACTACCAGAAAAGGGGCGAATAATACTTAAAGGGATGAGTTCAGAAGGAATACCTAAAGGTCCTAATATAGGTGACAGAGCCTGACCCATCAGGTTGAAAAATCCAGAGGCGCGGAGCATTCCAATAGATACTAATATCCCTACGAGATAAGGCAATAAGCGAATACAGAGTTGAAAGCCTTCTTGTGCACCTTCAACAAAGGTATCAAATACGGCTACTTTTTTGTATGCCCCATAAGCAGGTATGCCAACGACGAACAATAACAAAATGATATTGGATAGTAGGGTAAAAATAGGGTTCATGTGGATACCTCGGGCTGCAACCGAAATCTAGGCCAGGTCGCTAACCATTTGACCGCTACAATGGCCACCACCGTAGAGCAGCTGGTGGCAATGAGGCTGGTGATAATAATATGTGTTGGATGTGTGGCACCATGCGCTGCAAGTAAAGCAATGGCGGTCGTGGGGATCAGTTGTACACTGGAGGTATTAATAGCGAGAAAAGTACACATGGCATTACTCGCTTCATTGGAATTGGGATGTAGTCGAGATAATCCTTTCATGGCTTCCAAACCAAAAGGAGTGGCGGCATTGCCGATTCCTAACATATTGGCAGATAAATTCATGACAATGGCTTGCATGGCCGGATCTTCAGGAGGGACTTCAGGAAATAAGCGTCGTAGAATGGGGGCAAGTACGCGGGCTACTTTTTCAAGGAGTTGAGACTTATAAGCGATTTGCATTATCCCAAGCCAAAATGCCATAATTCCAGCGAGACCGAGTGAAATGGCGGCGGCTTGTTTTGCGGATTCAGTGACGGCTATCACGACTTGATCGAGCGTTCCTTGAATACAGCCAGTCACTATCGCGAGTAACATGAGTCCTAACCAAATGGTATTGAGCATAGTGATACTGTACCCTACATGATGACTGTGCCCAGTATAGTATAGTGATGAATAAAAGGAAATAAATGGCATGATATACTCTTCGGGGATACAAAAAATCCGCATTATTTTTTTACTCTTGATTATATTGCCGAATTTGGTTTTTTCCGGTGAAGTAGGGTTTGTCGACACAAGTGCCGCACGTTTGGATCGTATTTCTGCACAATTTTTAGGGGCGCCCTATGTGTTAGGGGCATTGGGCGAAGGCAAAGAGGGGCGTTATGACCAATTTCCGCTCTACCGTTTAGATGCTTTTGATTGCGAAACCTTTGTGACCAGTGTTTTAGCCTGGTTTTTTGCAGAGCAAGAGGGGGTAGATAAAGTAGGGGTTGATGCGCCACGCTATCAGTATTGGTTACGACAACTGCGCTATGATCAGGGCAAGGTGGGATATTTGCAGCGCAACCATTTTACCTCGATTGATTGGAACCAACATAATCAAGCCTTAGGCTTGCTTCGTGATATTACAGAGACCATCTACGATAAACATGGCAAGCCCGTGTTTAGTCTTTCACATACACGTATTGATAAAGCAAATTGGTTTGCGCATCGCTCTTTATCCTCTATTCGATTACGACATGCCAACACACAAGAGCAGCAGGCGCGCTTGCAAGAATTACAAAAGGCGGGTCAAGGTTTTACGCCGCAAGAGTCTATTTTATCGTATCTTTCTTTTTCGGTTTTATTTGATGCGCAATGGCGACCGAACTATGATTTATTTGATCAAATTCCATCAGGGGCAATAGTAGAAATTGTCCGTCCAGACTGGCTTATGCCGGGGCCAGGAGAAATCCATAATGATATCTCACATCTTGGCTTTGTGTTTAGAAAAGAGGGAGTGCTGTGGTTTCGTAATGCCTCTTCTTTACAGTCAAAAGTGTATGAGGTTCCCTTAATTGACTATTTGGCGGTACAAGGAAAAAATAGTCCCACCATTAAAGGGATACATGTGTTATTAGTACGATCTATCTGATCCGCGACTGCAATGTTCAAAAACCCCCATATGCTATAATAAAAAGACAAGTATCTTTCTAGGATAAAGAAGATGAGCGGATTGAAACAGTTAATTCTGACAGAAAAACGTCTTGGTAAAAAAGATTATGACGCATGGTGTCAACATGAGGGGCTTCCACCAAAGAAGGCGGTATTTATTTTTCCCGGCAATCCAAGTCATCATAATTTGAGTACAGGAACGTCCTTATTTACGGTAAAAGGTGGCGGCGGTCTTGCAGTACTTTCTGGGAGTTTAGGAACAGCAGGATATCCCGTCTTAAGTATGCCGACCACAGGAATAGGTTCAGATTGGCAAAAAAAACAAAAAACATTAGTGGAGTCTGCGATTGCTGATTTGTATCGTGCGGTGGGTGCCGGGTATACCTTAGTGTTGCCGGTAAGGGATTTCAATTCTAAAGGCTTATTTTTTGAATCAGAGTTAATGTTTAGTCCTGGTCGTGAACCCGCTTTCTGGGGGGAAAACGAGATGACAGGCAATAAGACATTAGCCAAATATTATATGCAACATTTGGCATGCTTGCAGAATTTTATAGAAAAAACCGCACAACAAGTGCAAGATAAATCGCCGTTAACAGACATGCCCGAGATGTCTGCAAAAATTTCTTTTCCAGACGGGACGAATACAGCAGATTTACTTGCTGCTTTTAACGATGGAATTTCTGCGCAAAGTAATTCAAAACATTATTTTATTCAGCCGATAGATTCCCCAAAGTCTAAAATAATGCCCCAGCAGTCGCTTGGGTCGAAATCAGAAATGCTGGTATCGGCGAGTACAGAAACTCCTGTACTGGCAGCG
The DNA here is from genome assembly GCA_030696465.1 of Legionellaceae bacterium. GTDB lineage: Bacteria > Pseudomonadota > Gammaproteobacteria > Legionellales > Legionellaceae > JAUYSE01. The sequence continues at coordinate 314 of JAUYSE010000019.1, read as the reverse complement.
GAAAAATCCAAGACCTCTTCGTCAGCAATGGCGCCCAAAGAGCCAAAGCCCTCTTCTCTGCAGAGTTCTGTGCAGCCAGTGAAGGATGCTCCCTCTGGAAAGACAGAAAAACCAAAGAAGGGCAAGGGAGGAACCTTTTCTGAAGTACTGGATACTGCAGAAAAGCAAACATCAGCACAGAACCCTGTATTGAAACTTAATATTTCTCCTCAGCGAAAGCGCGCGTATGACCGATTATGGAATAAACATCCAAAAATGTCGGAGTTGTCGAAGTCATTGAATTTATTGGAAGATTATTCTAAGGGTATAAAATG
>JAUYSE010000185.1 GCA_030696465.1 Legionellaceae bacterium | reverse complement strand
ATCAGCATCGCTGCTAAAATGAACAAGCCTACACCAGTACACGCCACTGCAATGTTTGCTAATGCAATCTGCCAAGTTTTACGTTGCTGAATCGTTGGTTTCGCAACAGCAATACGCATTGCCATTACGGCTTCTAAACATAAGCATTATACCCCCAGTGTTTGCTTGAGTCTTTTGGAAAATTGACTCGACTTAATTGCGTCAATAAAGCATCTAATTTCTGACTTAAACGACTCTCATTAAAAGGGGGTATGTTTGCTGCTGGCATAAAATCATCCAATTTATAGAACCAATCTGTTATCAGATCTGGGGGATCTACCATCCACCTAATATGTAAAACATTTTATCATTAAATGTAATTAATGGCCTCAGGTGTTTTATAGATACACTTTAACCGACAAAAGCACGTCATCCAGAGTCAGTTTGAATTAAGTTAAACTCTCTGAAAATTCCGCGATGGATCCCCTTGCCGCTGGGATCGATCGGTCTGCAGGAGATCTCTCCAGAGTTTTCCGTGGCTCTTTTCTAAGTACAAACTGGCTCGAGATGACGGATCTTTTTTATCAGAGTAGCATGTAACAACATCATTAAAAAATCTCGGAGACATAGTTAATAACGTGCTATTTTATCTATATCGGCTCGAGGGATATGCATAAAAAGAAAAGTACTATTTCCCTGGCGCGTTCGGAGCCGACTTCAACTTATGACCAAGCTCTTCTATTTTCGTTATCTTCTGTTGCTCGTTCGTTTCACTAAAGAACAACGCAGTTTTCAACTCTCGCCCGGTTGCCTTCGCATGAATCAGCATGCCCGCCAAAACTAAAAGGCCTACGCCGGTACAGGCCGCTGCAATATTCACTAACACCATCTGCCATGTTTTACGATGCTGTAAGGTAGGCTTGACCGCCGCAATTCGCGCGCTCATCACTACTTCCAAAATTTTAGGATTTTTATAATGATGATTCACATCATTCTGTAAACTGATTAACAAGGCATGCACTGCCTTCGCCTCATTTGAAGTCTCTTTCTTGATGGATTTTAACTCTTTCGCTAGTGCTTTATGTAAAGATTTAAATTTCCCTAAGTTATCTGGATCTGCAAAAGCATCTGCTTTATAAGTGTCATCTATTTTTTTAAGAAATCCGGGAAAATCGCTGAGTAATGGAATTTTTGTCGCGTCAATCTGCTCTAACCAGTGATCAAGATTTCCATCATTCTTGTACGCCTTCTGATGCTCTTCAGAAACGTCTAAAGACTCAGTAATGGATAAAAACGCCTGTCGCTCTACTGTTTGTGTATGTATGTGCGCTTGCAACGCCAACACTTTTGGTTCTAAATCTACCTGCGTATACGATAATTTATTCATAGCCTTCAAAACATCTACGATTGCTGACTGTAAAGCGATGGTAGGGTTTTCATCCGGTAATAATAGTGTACCTATTCGATGCAGCATAACCAAAAACATGATGTTCGGATCATCGGCATTGAGTGTTGCATCCGTTTTTAACGCTAGAAAATTGGTCTTTTCATATGAATCTTCTGCTTTTCCTAATTCTTTTGCGAGGTTAGATATAGTGTCATATAACGTTTGCACCTCTTTCGGAATAACAAGCTTTTGCGGCGACTCTACAGAATCATCCTCTTCTGAGGTACTATCATCGAAGATAACATCATCATATGCCCCTATTTCGGTCATAGCAAAATCTGCAGTCCCTATATTTTTTAAAACCTCCTCAATCGCTGTTTTAAAAATATTACTTTTCTTTTCATGGGATGCAATCGATTTTCTTAATACGCTTTGCTGTTTTTGAGCAGCTTGCAACTTGCTTTCTGCCGACGCTAAATCTTTTTCTAATGGGGCAAGCACTGCCTCTGTCGCACTCAATTGCTTAGTGTATTCATCGAACTGAGACTTAGCAAAGGTATCCGATGGTGCAGATTTCTGAAAATGTGCAATGTTGATGTTGAGTGCAGCTCTATTGTCTTTCACTTTTATTGCATGTCGCAATGACTCTACTTCTTTTGATAACAAGGGAATCTCTGATTCAGTTCTTGTGAGGGCGTTACTTTTTTCTTTTTGAAAAACTTCAAGTACAGCGCTCTTTTCCTCGCGTTGCAATGCTAATATTTTATCCGCCCTTTGCGCGCTCATCTCTAACATAGCGCTTCCAGTCTTCTGCATATCCTTTAATACATCTAACGCAAGTTCTAATTTCTCTTTTTGCATTAACACCGACGCATAGGTTACCCTCAATGCGTCAATTTCTGTATTATAAGCCTCTTGTTGTATTAACTCTTGCTCTAAATTTCTCAGCTTTTGTTGCTCTTCCTCACTGAGGGGGGGCTTTGCCACCTGATGTGTTGCTAACTGTATCTCTGCTTCCTGACGTGAGTTTACTAATGACTCAATCAGCATTAGCATCCCCTCAACATGAGGGTCATCCTTCTCTAACCTACTGAGCTTATGTTCGTTTTCTTTAATGCGCTGAGCGAGTTTCTCCACTCTCCTAGAACGTCCTCCAGTTTTAATGTCATCGATCTGATCTTTTAGGGCTTCGATTTTATCCTTCACACCAGATTCTAATCCTGCTTGTAATTTGGGGTCTAGCACTAAAGCGGCTAATCTTTCTTCTTTTTCTTTAATTTGTGTCGTCCAAGCTTGCATCTGCTGTTCTAAAAACGCTCGTGGCGAATCAGATTCCTCAAGCAAGTTGCCTTGCGTACTATCATCCACCAATAATACTAGAGCATCCGTATCTGTAGCATCGTCTCTGGTAGGCTGTGGCGCATCCGCTTCTTTTTTCTTTGGTTCCACTAATTTTGGATATTTCTCGCCTATCGCTTCTATTAAACTCCGGGTATTATAAGTCAAGTCATGGCTATTTAAGGCGCCATGACTTGATTTTCCTAATGCAGCGAGCGCTTTCGACAATGCCCATCCAGCCCAACTCTTTTCCGATACTCTTATTTTAAAGCTGTATGTCTCTTTATTGGGCTCAAATATTTCTACCATATCGCTCGTCTGAATACCCTTTACGAGAGAATCCCAGGGTAAAAAATCTCCTAAAAATTTCTGAGTAGCCTGATCAGGCTTTTCTGTTTCTACTCTATGCATTTCCAACAAAAAATTAGAGAACAAGGTCAAACTTTGTAACGATTTAGAATCCAAGTCTTTTGGGACCTGACTTTGTAACGTTGATCCATCGGCGGTAACAAATTTACCATCTTTCACAAATAGCTTAAATAAATTGGTCTGATCTTCTAAAAATGTTTTCAGCCGCCCTAATTCCGAAACCCCCGGCAGGCGTAAAACACCTACATTATCAAACTGCACTAAATTGGGAATAGATTTATAGACATTCGCTAAGGAAGTGCGCATTTTTTCGCCCCATAGCTCCTGTCCTTTCGGTTTTTGTTGAAATGTAATTTTATTTAATTCTGCCAACAAAGCCTTGAGTTGTTTCCCCAAGAAACTGTCTTCAAAATGAACATGCTGTGTTGCTGGCATAATATTCTCCAAGTTACACTATTTAATTCATATTGTTAATTTATATGTCAATAATGACGAATTGTCAAGAAAGGGGGCATTGTCGCGTACCATGTGCGTAACTTCAAGTCTTGTATGTTTTTCTAGCAGAGCAGGGAAAATGCTTGTTATGATTAAAATTAGCGAAAATCATCCAAGACGAGACCGTGAGAGGCTAAATTTAACGAGCAGATCGATCCCAGCTGCAAGGAGATCCCTCGCGGAACTCTCAGAGAATTTAACTTAATTCAAACTGGCTCGGGATGACGTTTTTCCGGATAAAGTGCTTCGTAGAAAGCAGGAAAAAGTTCTTGGAAGCATAGGTGATGAAGTGCATTTTTTAATTAAAGTACCGCATAAAAAGGCGCCATACCTCAGCCGAGAGAGAACGGAGCATTTCAAAGAGTCAAACTGCTCCGCTCCCTCACGGTCGGAGGATCAACGGGGGAACTAAACCCCAGTAGGTTTATGGCTGTGCGCAGCCACAGAGGCTATCAGATCTTCCTCGACCTTTCGTACTTTCCCTTGTGAACTAGTTTCACCTAAGAAAAACCCTGTCTTCAGGTCACGCCCTTTCACCTTCGCATGCAATAACATTGCAGCTAAAATAACAAGCCCTACACCAGTACACGCAGCTGCAATATTCGCCAACACCACCTTCCATGTTTTATGTTGATGGATATGTGGTTTTGCTTGCGTAACACGGACAATCATAACCGTTTCTAAGGACTTAGGATTTTTATAATGATGTAACACATCTTGCTGTAAGCCCTCCAAAAGACTCTTTAAATGCTTATCTTCTTTCGCCGCTTTTGAATCCATGCCTTTACCAATCGCCGTAAATAGGTCTTTAAAATGACCGAGATCTTCAGCCTTCACCGTATCCAATGCCACCGGCTTACAAACTGTATCTACTTCTGTAAGTATTTCAGAAAAATCTATCTTCTGATTTACTTTAGTCAAATCAACTTCTTCGAATAACGCATCTAAAGTCTCTGCCGTTTTCGCTTTCTTATGAGAGGCCAATTTTTCCGGAGAAACGCCTAAAGACACACAAGTGCTTTCAAAAGTCACGTCTTCTTCCGGATCTGTGGCGTCCCCATTCCCTTTTTTAGGCGTAGCGGGTTCTACCTTTGGAGCACCCTCTATTAATGCTTGCATTGCTTCTTCTTCCTCGTTTAACATCTGGCATCTGATTACCTCTTCTTCTGCTAACAGATTTAAAGTGGACTGAAAACTCTCAAGCATATCTGTCCCTGCTCGTTCTGTAGACTGTACTTCAGCTAATGCTAAAATTCTTTCCTGCTCTAACAACTTCACTCTTGTATTTAACAATTTTTGTCTTAATCCATCGAGTATTTTTTCTTTCTCAACAAGCTCCGCAGTTGCGGTGGACAACTGTGCTTGTATTATCTGATCTGGCAGCTTACCTTCGGGCTTTTGCTTTTCCAATGTAGTTTGCCAATAATTTATATTATCGCGCATAGAGGACACGTTATCCTCTTGAGTGATTTTAAACTGTAAAAAATTAATAATTTTAGATAAATCCTCAATAGCTTCTCTCGCTTGCGCAAGTATCACTTTTCTTGCCTCTTCAGCAACTTCTAATACTTTTTGTTGACCTTGAGCATATTCGTCGCTGATCGTCTTCAATCCTGCTTGACGTTTCTTTAATAAATGAGACGTTAGAGCCTCAACCACGCTAGTCATATGCAGGCGCATTTTATCTAGCGTTGGCAACTCAACTGCTAATGTTCTTTTTTCTTTCACCGTAGCGATAAATGCTTTCTCTTGAGCTTCTAGTGCATTAAGCTCAGTTTCTATAATAGGGATTCTTACCCTGTCTTCATCAGATAATACTGGCAGCTTTGCTAACTCTTCAGACAATCGTGTACGCTCCGTTTTCAGCAGCCCCTCATGCGCAGACATTGTATTAAATTTTTCTTTGTTTTCTGGTGTTCCCATTCCCAAATTTAGTCGAGCTTCACGCGAATCAGCTATAGTTTTTGTCAACTTTTGGATTAGACCATTAATAACGTCTAATTCTTTAAGTGGCGCAATTTCTTTGTTAAGGACATGGATTCTTTGCAACACCAGTGGATCAAATTCTTCATCAAGTGTTTTATCTGCCGCTAAGACTGCTAGCCGAGCTCGTTTCATGTTAATCAGCTTCTCCAGTTCTTGCTGCTGCTGTTGTAACGCTTCTAATTCTGCTTTTGTTTCTTGATCTAAACTTGGCATATTCGCTGCTCCTTTTAATGCGCATTAGGTTTGTTTAAGCTCCACAGATTAATTTAAAAACATATCGGTAATTTATAGCTCATGGGGCGCGCTTTGTCAAAACAATAACGTTACTGAGCATATAAGAGCATCTTTTTTCAAAAAATAGACGGAAGCAGGAGTTATCATGACTATATGGTCCGTGCGATGTTGGTTGGCTGATAGATAGATAGATATTGCCGAAAACATCGATGTACCCTGCGCGGGTGACGCTGAAGGGGGGGGCCCCGTCCGCGCGCAGGCTTTTGCGAGCACGGCGGGGTCCGCAAGCGGCAGGACCCGCCTTTCTGAGGTGAAAATGTCAGGATCGGTGTTATCTAAAAATTATTTTTTAACTGTTGTCTACCCTCTCCCGCGAATTAATTCATTGATTTCATTTCATATTTCCGGCGCGGGCGAGGGGGCAGATCGGAGTAAACTTAAAGATGCGGCCCAGCAAGCACTCGGCGACGGTGCCCATAAAACAGTAAGGCAGGAAGTATCATGGTCAATAAACCTAAACTAAAGATCTGCTGAAAATGCTCCGCCCCACCAACCCCCATGCTTTCTTGAGGAGGAATAAACCCAACCACTAAAGCAACACCCGTGCCTATTAAACCCAAAATACATACCACATAATATCCCAATCGACCCCCTGGAATCTCAAAGGTACGAGGCAAATGCGCATGCGTCTTCTTTAAACGCCAGGCCGCCAAAAACATCAAAATATACATGAGTAAATATAATTCTGTGCTTAAATCCGTAAATAACCAATATATCATATTAATTTCCGGAAACAGCATAAAAGCACTACAAAATACCGTGACCATCAAAGCTTGAGCTAATAAAACCCGGGACGCAACCCCTGCCTTATTCCGTTTATAAAACCAATGCGGGAGGAAATCATCCTGCGCGGCCATCAACAAGCCCTTTGCTGGCGAAATAATCCAGTTTACCATGCTCCCCATACTGCCTAATAATAATAAAACGACCAACAGCGGCGTCAGTTGAGCTAAATGATACGCAGCAAAAAACTCGGTAAATGCCTGCATAACGCCATCCACCAAATGAATATCTTTTGCAGGGATAACCACCGCAATCGCCAATGAACCCATTACCATCGTGCAAACAATCAAAATCACCGAGAAGAATACGGCTAAGGGGAAATTACGCTTAGGATTGTATACATCGCGAACATGCACGGCCGCAAGCTCCATCCCTAAAAATGAGGTCATCATGGCGGTCAGAGATACCAAAGTTCCTGGTGAAAAATGCTTAGGAATCAAGGTGGACCAATGTAAGTTTACGGCTAACGTATTCCCTTTAGTTATCCACACAATGCCCAGAAAAATAATAAACCCCATGGGCAGGATCATTCCCAAAAAAGCACAGATACTGGCAAAACGCGCAGACACTTTTAAGCCCCGCAACGCCATAAGGGTCAAAAACCAGAAGGTTACCAGAATTACCGTAATTAAATATCCTTTATTATGTGCCAACTCGGGGTGAGTTAAATAGGCTAAGGTTCCCGCAATAAAAGATAAAATCGTGGGGTACCACACCATAGTATTCACCCACTGTAACCATACCGTCAAAAACGCCCAATTTTTACCAAAGGCTTTGGAGACCCAGCTGTAAATACCCCCTTCTTCCTCTGACCACACCGACGCTAATTCTGCAGAGACCAAAGCCACTGGAATCAAAAACGTCATCGCCGATATCACGAAAAAGAAAATAAGGGTGGGGCCAAATAACGCAATTGTTGGAAGATTACGTACACTATCAATTGCGCCGGTAATCAATAATACTAAGGGGATTAAACTCAGTTGCGCGCGTTTAAGAGGCATGAAACCCTCCTCGACAAGTGGGTGCACTTGGAATGCTATCTTGTGCTGCATATTCTTCTGGGGTGTACAATTGTAAGCGCAAGGCATGTAAGCCGGCAGGTAAGGTTTGCGCGGAAGGGGTTTTCACCTGCGCTGGGTCTGACTGCAAAATCTCATATATTTTGCGATGCCGCTGCAATAAACTTTGCCCGACAAAGCATTCTGCAACTGCAATTATTGCCAGATGGGTTTCTGAGCCTGCAGGCACACTATGCTGGTGGGATTCATTAAGAACTTCTAAATGACTGGGCTGCAAAGCCTGTTTTAAAAGAGATTCTAGGTAAGATACTTGAGACATCACCATTGCCCTATTGAATAGTTATGCTTAATAATAGAATAATTATTCAACCCTGTCAACAGCCCCTCCATCACCCAGGCAAAGATCCTCTCAAACTCAAAAGTGCTCCGCTCCCTCACGGTCACGGCTCGGATATTTACGACTAAGCCGCGTTTTCCCGGCTAAATCACCAGCCACAAAAGTAAGGCATAAAAAAACGGCGCAGTTGCGATAAGACTATCTAAACGATCTAAGATGCCCCCATGACCAGGAAGACAAGCGCCTGTATCTTTCAAGCCTACGCGCCTTTTTAACATACTAATAAGCAAATCGCCGACTAAAGCCACCAGCACTAAACCCAAGCAATAGGACATCATGATCCAAGGAAGCGTTAAGAGAAAAATTCCTGCCGCAAACACTAGCCCAGCAACTACCGCAGCACCGAACAAGCCTTCAACAGTTTTGCCTGGACTCACTTGTGGAATTAACTTGCGGCGGCCCCAACATTTTCCAAAAATATATGCAGCGGTGTCACAAGCCCAAACAAAACACAATAAAAACAATAGCCAATAACGACCCTCTATACCAAAAGACAGTAATTTAATTAAGCTTTGCGCAAAAACGCTCAACAATAAAATACCTAAAAATAAAACAACTGCATTATAGGCCCAATAACGACTAGACTGAGGATAACGAGCTATGGCCCAGCTTAATAGGCCCCAAAGACCCAAAGAAAACCAGCAAAAAGGCGCAAAAACCCATCCTAAACCCAGGGTGCAGAGTAAACCTATAAGGACATAAGCACCACGTGCCACTTGCTGTGTTAAAGGAACCAGCGAAGACCACTCCCAAAAACACGCCACTGTAATCGCCAACACTATACTTTGTAAAACCCATGAAGGTGCATATAAAATCCCAAAGCAGACTAAAGGGATAAGACTCAAAGCTGTCCAAAAACGTTGTTTAAACATCTGATTCTCCTACCAAACCATAACGACGTTGCCGCTGCTGAAAGCATTCTAAGGCCTGTTTAAAATGTTCCACTGAAAAATCCGGCCAATATACTTCAGTGAAGTATAATTCGGTATAGGCCATTTGCCATAAATAAAAGTTACTGATCCGCTGTTCTCCACTAGAACGAATCAACAAGTCTGGATCGGGGACATCGGCGGTCGATAAGTGCGAAGAAAATAAAGCTTCATCTATGTCATTGAGAGATAACATCCCATCTTGTACTTGCTGCGCTAAACGTTTTGCAGCGTGTACGATATCCCAACGTCCCCCATAATTGATAACTAAATTTAAGGTTAAACGTTGATTCTGTTGCGTAAGATCTTCTGCACGCTGCATACGTTCGACCAAAACAGGGGATAAACCCGCGCGATCACCAATAAATTTGATGCGTACGTTTTGTCCATGAATGGTTTCGGTTTCTTTTTCTAAGGCTTTTATAAACAGCTGCATCAGAAAGTCTACTTCCCCTTGCGGGCGCATCCAGTTTTCACTGCTGAATGCAAATAAACTGACAACAGGTATTGCGGAATCTAGACAGGCTTGTACTACTTTTTTAGCGGCTTCCACCCCAGCAACATGCCCTTCTATGCGCTCAAGCCCACGTTCACGGGCCCAACGGCCATTTCCGTCCATAATAATGGCAATATGTTGTGGCAAGCTAGCGTTCAAAATACAATACCTTAATAAAGGTAACTACTCGCTCGAGATGCACCCAATATGGCCGTTTCCGGTTGCGAAGTAAGCAGTTACAAAAAAGGGAATATTTTAACGCTTCTGTTGCAAAATACAATGCAATCGTTATGATCTATCCTTAAACCTTTCAAAATGAGCATTTTTTCTATGTCTGCAGCGCCGCTTGTATTACTAATTTTAGATGGATGGGGATATCGTTCTCAAAGCATGCATAACGCCATTATACAAGCCAAAACTCCTCACTGGGATCAATGGTGGCATGACTATCCACATGCCTTGCTAGAGGCCTCTGGCCCAGCAGTAGGTCTTCCTGAAGGTCAAATGGGCAATTCTGAAGTAGGCCATATGCACATCGGTGCCGGACACATCATCGAACAAGATTTAACCCGTATTGATAACGCTCTATACAATGGCACTTTTACAAACAATTCGGTATTAAAATCTCTTTTAAAAGATCTTAACACAACACCACATGCCCTACATCTGATAGGATTAGCCTCTCCTGGCGGCGTACACAGTCACGAAAAACACCTCTGGGCCTTACTGGAGTTCTTTAAAGACCATCTGGATAAAATCTATCTTCATCTCTTTTTAGATGGACGCGATACCCCACCGCAAAGTGCTCTGCCCACACTAGAAGAACTACGCACCCGCTTTCCTCAAGCACGTGTTGCTTCAATCACTGGGCGTTATTATGCCATGGATCGCGATTCACGCTGGGCACGTATTGCACCAGTCTATGAATTACTCACGGACGGCACCAGCAACTCTCATTTTGATACGCCAGAAACCGCGCTCGCTACTTTCTATGAACAAAATATCTTTGATGAATTTATTCCACCCACTCTGATTGGAAAACCAGCGCCTATTGCCTCTGGCGATACCGTTCTCTTTTTTAACTACAGGGCCGATCGAGCACGTCAACTGACAGAAGCGTTCCTTAATCCAAATTTTACCCATTTTTCACGTAAAAACACTCCAAAGCTACATCAGTTTATCAGTATGACGCGTTACAGTGAGGCGCTGCCAACCACCCCGATCTTCCCTCCCTTGATACACCACGATACTTTGGGCGAAGTACTGAGCAAACATCATAAAAAACAATTACGTATTGCCGAAACCGAAAAATATGCACATGTTACTTTTTTCTTGAATGGTGGCGAAGAAAAACCTTTTAGCGATGAAGAACGTATTCTTATCCCCTCTCCTCGCGTTGCTACTTATGATCAACAACCCAAAATGAGTGCCGAAAGTATCGCTGAAGCCATTGTCGATGCCTTACCGCACTATGATGTTATTATCGCTAATTTTGCCAATGCGGATATGGTCGGACATACCGGTGATTTAGACGCCACCAAAATTGCTATTTCTTGTTTAGATCAATGTATGGAGCAAATTGTAAAGGCGCTCCCTAAGGATGGTACGGTGTTGATCACGGCTGATCATGGCAATGCTGAAATCATGTATGATGACGACATTCAACAACCTCATACGGCACATACTTGTGAGCCGGTTCCGTTTCTCTGTATTAATCAACACTGGAAAATCGCACGAAAACATGGCAGTCTCATAGATATCGCTCCTACCGTATTGCAGGTGCTCAATATACCCATTCCTGAAACGATGACCGGAATACCTTTATTGAAAAAATAATATAAAAAAAGAATTCTTTTCTAACGCGAAAATAAAAAAGATACTCTATACTGAAAAATGTACTCACAGCAATTGGGTTTTCGTCGGGGCGCTAGCGAACAAGCCAAGGGGGTGTACTCGCAGTCCATGACTAATGGTGAGCGAGCAACAACGCCGAAAGCGCAAGAGCGAAGAGTGAACGAAAAAGCAGTTAAGGGTCTATAAGGGAGAATAACAATGCCTCACTCATGCTTGTATCGTTATACCATGTATGCATTTCTTGTCACAGGAATCAGTAGTTTTTATCCCGTATTTGCTGAAGCTTCTGATGAGAACTCTGAGGTTCCTCTCGAGGATGTACAAAGATTCTCCAACGCGATCCATCAAATCAAAAAATATTATGTTAAACCCGTCGATGATAAAGAATTGTTTAATAATGCCATTCGCGGCATGCTCACGGGCTTAGATCCGCACTCTGCTTATTTAGACGAAGACGAGCTGAAAGAGTTACAAACTTCCACCACCGGTGAATTTGGTGGACTAGGTCTTGAGGTCACCATGCAAGACGGCGTTATCAAAGTGATCACCGCTTTGGTAGACACTCCTGCTTCTAAAGCACATATTAAATCTGGTGATTATATTATTAAAATTGGGGCTACCTCTGTGCACGGCTTAAATCTTCAACAAGCCGTTACTCTTATGCGTGGAAAAATAGGAAGCGAAGTGGCCCTTACCTTATTACGTAAAGGCACTCCAAAACCTATCAATTTAAGCCTACATCGAGAAAAAATCGTTATTCAAAGTGTTAAAAGCTCGCTTCTCGATCAAAAATATGGCTATGTACGCCTTTCTCAATTCCAAGCCTTAACCAGCGAAGAAATGATTAAGGGTATTGACCAATTACAAAAAGAAGCAGGTGGATCGCTCAAAGGATTAATTTTAGATTTACGCAATAATCCTGGTGGTTTATTAGATTCTGCTATTCAAGTTTCTGATTCTTTTCTAGATAAAAATCCTAAAAAAGAAGAGTTGATTGTCTACACCGAAGGGCGCTTGCCAGGCTCTCGTTTTACTGCACTTGCAAATACTGGAGACATCTTACATAATGCGCCTCTGGTCGTACTCATTAATAATGGGTCGGCATCCGCAGCAGAGATTGTCGCAGGAGCATTAAAAGATAATAAACGTGCAATTATTGTCGGCACACAAAGTTTTGGGAAAGGCTCTGTACAAACAGTTCTTCCTCTAGACGATAAAACTGCCATCAAATTAACAACCGCGCTTTATTATACTCCCTCAGGCATCTCTATTCAGGCAAAAGGCATTACGCCCGATATTTATGTGGATGAAATGACTATCCCTAATTCAGTACTGACAAAAACAAATATTGACGATTTTTCTGAGGCCAGTTTACAGGGGCATATTGCAAATAAAACAGAAAGCAAAGCTGAAAAAACATCTGATAAAGATCAGGCCTTGCTCCATGAAGATTATCAGCTCTATGCAGCATTGACAATACTTAAAGGATTAGCGGTAGCACACAGATGAAACGAATATGTATATTTTTAAGTTGCCTAAACTTTTCAGTTTGGGCAACCCCCCCCTCTATCAGCACTCCCCATTTACCGCAAAATCCAAGATTGTTATATACACTCCTTGAGAAAATGCCTAAAGGGGGAGATCTTCATTATCATCTTATGGGTGGCGCTTCTGCAGAGGCGATGATTGCTGCTGGCAAGGACGGTGATTTTTGCATACACACCGATACCTTCTCAGCTGACCATGCACATCCTTGTCCAGGTATTTTACTGAGCGAACTCCCGAAGCATCCTAAGCTCTATGAAAAAACCATTGAGGCCTGGACCTTAAAAAATTTCCACGCACAACAAGAAACGGCGCATGATCACTTTTTTGCGTCTTTCTTTAAAATTTTTGCGTTGGTTAATGAACATCGAGCAGAGTTACTGGCACAAGTGATGCGTAATGCAGCGCAACAACATATATTATATTTAGAACCTATGATATTACCCAGTACCCCCATACAAACTTCACAAGTGGTACACACAAATAGCCCTGCAGATTTTAAAGAAAATACCAAACGTTTGCTGCAAGATCCTTTATTTCAAAAAAGCATTCAAGAAACCGCCCAAGAAATGAATTCTATTCTACCAGAGGCACGAAAAATCTTAGGCTGCGATAGTCCGCATCCTGATCTCGCCTGTCAAGTACAAGTACGTTTTCAATATCATGCACTCAGAGAGCAGCACTTACAAACCCTCTTTCCACAGCTACTCTTAGGTTTTGCACTGGCCAATCAAGATCCAGAAATTGCAGGTATTAATTTTGTACAAGCAGAAGATGGTCCTATTTCACTGAGTGACTACACAGAGCATATGCAGCTCTTTAATTTTCTGCACGCGCAATACCCTTCTGTGCATATTGCATTACACGCAGGTGAATTAACCCCTGAACTCGTCAACGCGAAAGATTTACAATTCCATATTGAAGAAGCGGTGAATATCGGCCATGCAGAACGCATCGGACACGGCTCAGATATTATGCTAGAAAAACAAGCCGAACAACTTGCACAACAGATGGCTGAAAAAAATATCGCGGTGGAAGTGTTGTTTTCTAGTAACCGAATACTCCTTAACCTAGATGAACACACACATCCCTTGTCTTTTTATCTCAAGCATCACGTGCCGGTCGTTTTTTCAAGTGATGATGAAGGGATTTTGCGCACGAATCTCACGCAACAATATGTTGATGCTGTTTTACATTTTGGCCTTGATTACGCTGAGATAAAACAAATCAATCGTAATAGTTTAACCTATAGCTTTTTACCCGGAAAAAGTATTTGGGGTAATGCTGAGAAAGCTATTCCCGTAAAAGAGTGTCAAATGCTAGAAAGCGCCGCTTGCCAGCATTTTATTCAAGAGAGCCCAAAGGCACAACTACAATATAAGTTAGAAACAGAACTTTCTGCTTTTGAGCAAATGGAGTTTTCAAGGAAGAATGTATTATCGAGCAAGAAACTGGTTTAGGGTTTAGGGTTTAGGGTCTAGGGTCTAGAAAACTTTCCCAGAATTCCTTTTTTTGTGCGTTAGAGCCCAGTGCTCCCAAAATAGCACGTCATCTCGAGCCAGTCTAAGGCCAGAAATAAACCACATGAAATTCTGCGAGAGATCTCCCGCAGACAGATCGATCCCAGCGGCAAGGAGATCCCTCGCAGAATTTT
>JAUYSE010000117.1 GCA_030696465.1 Legionellaceae bacterium | reverse complement strand
TGGAGGACACTTAGGAAGAAAGTCTGATGGGTTTCCTGGGACAAAAATTATGTGGATTGGTTTACAACGTATGAAAGATTTTACTTTAGCGTGGGAAACCTTTCATATGTTGACGTAGAATGACTTATGTATAAGAGTATGGACCTTCGGCCGCGGCACTGGGAACCAATTGTCAACACACCCTATTGTTATCCCTTTATAAACGGATATAATAAAGCATCGTTATTTCGTGAGTTTTTCATTATGAGCTGGTTGATGAACCTGTTTCCTTCGCGTATCCGTACGCAAACGGTGCAAAAAAAAGGCGTACCGGAAGGGGTGTGGACTAAATGTGATAAGTGCGCCACTGTATTATACAAGACAGAATTAATAAAGAATTTATCGGTTTGCGCCCTCTGCGGACATCACCATCGTATCGATGCACGAGAACGACTTTCGCAAATATTGGATGAAGACGAGCAAGAAGAACTCGTAGCGCATCTAGAGCCTATAGATCGATTAAAATTTAAAGACTCCAAACGCTATAAAGATCGTATACTACAAGCACAAAAAAGTACGGGTGAAAACGAAGCGCTTGTAGTGATGAAAGGGCGTATTCACAATTTACCCGTAGTGATGAGTGTTTTTGAATTTGCATTCATGGGGGGCTCTATGGGCGCCACTGTGGGTGAAAAATTTGTTGCAGGGGTGAATGCGGCCATCGCAGAAAATCGTCCCTATATTTGCTGTACGGCCAGTGGAGGCGCGCGCATGCAAGAGGGGCTTTTCTCTCTAATGCAAATGGCAAAAACTTCTGCGGCCCTCGTTAAATTAGCCGAAGCACGCGTTCCTTTTATTGTGGTACTAACTGATCCGACCATGGGCGGCGTTTCTGCAAGCTTTGCTAGTTTGGGCGATTTAATTATTGCTGAACCTAATGCCTTAATTGGTTTTGCAGGTCCTCGCGTGATAGAACAAACTGTACGTCAAGTATTGCCTGAAGGTTTTCAGCGCAGTGAATTTTTGTTAGAGCATGGTCACATCGACATGATTGTGCCACGCAAAGAATTACGCAACACTTTAGCAGAGCTCATTGCAAAACTGACGCAACAAGCCTTTGTAGCCTAACCCCAGTGGCGACCCCAGGAAACAGCTCAGTTAAATCCGAACCGTGACCATCAGGAAGCGGAGCAGTTAAATCCAACCCGCAATCTTCAGGAAAATGAAGTGCTTATGCAGGAGCGCCTTAATATGGAAAAGGGCTTTAGTTTATTTGAACTATTGATCGTCGTCGTCATCATCGGCATGCTCTCCGTATTTGTTGTCCCCATGTATTCTGATTACACCCACCGCACCGCCGTCATGGGTGTTTTAAATGATCTAGAACCACTCAAAGCAAAAGTATCAGAAGCCATTTTTGAAGGCAAAGGGCTTCCTTCTACTTATCAAGGTGCGCTTACGGATGAAACAGAAAGCACCATAGCCATGCCTTTATTTTCGAAATCAAAATACACAACAGCCGTCACCATGTCCGATACGGGTATTATTTCAGCTATTCCTACACGAATTGCCGGTCCTGCAAGTGCGGTGATTACGCTCACTCCAGGAGTTTTAATGTCTGGTGGCACTTGGGAAAAATTAATCGCTATTCCTCTCACAGCAATACAAACCGCTTATGGAAATACAGGGTTGATATGGCGCTGTTCTGTGGTAGGATATACTTCAGGCTTGGGTGGCCAATACCCTGCGCCATGTCGCCAAGCACAACCTGTTGCAGATTTATAGAATAGAACTTTTCAAGGAGCAGAGATGAATCTATTAATTTGGTGTCTATTTATTACAACGATATTGCCTTATTTGTCACGTATGCCATTGCTCTTTTATATGAAAAAGCAACCTGGCGGCTACAATAATAATAATCCCAGAGCACAGCAAGCTACATTAACCGGAACCGCTGCCAGAGCATTGGCTGCGCATCAAAATAGTTTTGAATCTTTATTAGTTTTTGCCGTTGCTGTCTTAACCGCATTAGTTACCCAACATATTACGGAAACCATTCAAGGATTAGCCGTTCTTCATGTGGTATCTCGTCTTATTTATCACGTAGCCTTTTTGGCTGACTGGCCGGGCTTACGTAGTTCTATTTGGTCGGTTGGTTTCTTTTCTGCTTTATTTATTTTAGGCGCGTGTCTCTAAATAATGCAAAAAATTCAAGAATTAGATTGGCGAGACTACGCTTCATTCCTCAAGCCTCGCCCTCAAGACACCCATAAAGGAGCTTGTGGGCACGTTTTAATTATTGGCGGAGATCTGGGCTACTTAGGTGCTGTATTACTAAGCGCTCAAGCAGCTTATCGAGTGGGCGCAGGACTAGTACGAGTAGTCGCACATCCTCAACATGCGTATAGCATCGCCCTGCATACACCAGAGATCGTTAGCTGTAGTTATGAGGCGTTAGAACAGCATTGGGATGAACTTTGGCAATCTACCGATGTCGCGGTGATTGGCCCAGGATTAGGGCGGCATCCTTGGGCGAGCGCTTTGGTTCAGCGCGTGTGTCAGGAAATCAAAAAACCTATAGTTTGGGATGCTGATGCCTTAAATATATTGGCAGAAAATAACTGGAAACCCCCTGCGACTTCTATATTTACCCCTCATCCAGGCGAGGCTGCGCGTTTATTACATAAAACAAGCAACTGGGTACAAGAAAATAGATTAGCAGCACTACAGACACTGCATCGATTATATCCAGGGGTCATGATATTAAAAGGATTTCATACGCTGATGATGGCAGACGATCTTACGCCGCATCTGTGTTTGCAAGGCAATCCGGGGATGGCAACTGCCGGCATGGGCGATATTTTAACCGGTGTCATTGCTGGTCTCTTAGGGCAGGGGCTTTCACTAAAAAACGCCGCTGCTTTAGGTATATTGTTGCATGCAATGGCGGGCGATCAGGCTGCTGGAGAAACCCCTAGAGGATTAATTGCCTCTGATTTATTCCCTTTTTTAAGGCAACTGGTTAATCGCATTAAACCACTCAAATAAGATCATTTTTTACTTAAAGCGCACGCAATCTATACTCACAGCAATTGAATTTTCGGCTAGACGCAAGCGAGAGAGCCGAGAAAGTGTACATGCAGTACATGACCGATGGCGAACGAGGTTGCAACAACGCCGAAAACTCAAGTGCGAAGAGTATATCCGCTCCTCTAGTGACCTCATTCGGATAAATCGTGCTAATTTTAATCATAATAGGCGTTCACCCTATAATCCGCATTATATTGTTTGATTATTTCTATATTTTTTGCTATTGTGATGCAGTATTCAAAACACAAGGAATGTGTGAGATGAATGCAAAAGGAATAGTTATTCCGTCTTTTGGCGAACACCTACGAGGTGTATAAAACGCAACATTTTAAAACCTTGTCAGGTTGCATTCATAACGTTAGGGAGAGCGAATATGAACAGCAAGATCTTTGCACAGCGGTTTAATCGAGAGTTGGCGTACTTAGGTTTTCCTGAAGAGTTGTTTGAAAGAACAAAAGCATTCATGAAAGTTTTTGGAGTTAACCGTTATATTGCAAACGGGATGTTATTCGGACAAGCCCTACCTTCTGAAATGCAACTAGACCAAATTGCGTCGGTCCTAGAGGTGTGTCCACAATGGTTGGTTGGCGTTACTGATAAACGCAAAACTTACGCCGAAAAAGAAGATGAAAAAGTATAAGGCTTTCAAAGCCTTATACTTTCTTAGTATAATTAATTGAGATGAAAATAGGTTATATCTATGGAGTGCTTGAGTTATTGCGTTGCAAATTCGATTAATCTAACGCGTTTAGATACGCACCTTAAAAGATCTTCTTTATATACTTCTGTAAAATCTCGTGATGTTTTAAAAATTCACGTTCCGGGTAGTCCGCAGTCTTTTTTATTTGTTTTTAAAAATGGAACGATAGTGGCTTGGGGTTTAAAGCGCTATCAAATGACCTATTATGTAGATTTTATTAAAGAGTTCTCAGAAAAACCAACATTGGTTGTCGTCCATGATGAATTCAGTTATCGCACTTCTGATAAAACCGCCATTGAACCCCATGATTATTTTGATGTAGACTGCTTAACTATTGATAAATCTAGCGATTGCGATGAGTTACGCCTGAGCTTCTCTTACGGTTTTTCTCAATCAGTAAAGCTGCAGTACTTCGAAACCATGATAGAAACCTTAATTGAAAAATACACGCCTATTTTAGATATTTTGGCGAATCGAAGCAGTGTTCATATTCATCGTACAAAAATTCGTGAAGTCATTGGCGAGATTTTAGCGACCAAAAGTGAGATGAATCTCATTAGTAATTTTTTATATCATCCAAAATACTTCTGGCAGCATCCTACGCTCGAAGAATACTACACCATGTTAGAGCGCTATTTACATATTCAGCGTCGCGTGAATGCCATCAATCATCGTTTAGACACCATCAATGACATTTTTGATATGTTAAATGACTATTTAGAAAATAGACACGCACATCGTTTAGAAATTATTATTATTTTTTTAATAGCTATAGAAATCCTTTTTGGTGTATTAAACTTCCATTTTTGATTTTATATCTCTATAATGCATGATTTGTCATCAAGAGGTGTTGTCTTATGTTGAAAAAAATCTGCTTGTTCATGGTTTCTATTTCTTGTCTTTCCTCCGTATTTGGAAGTGATCAAGCCGTTGTTTCTAGCGCAGCTTTAGCTTCAAACGTACATCCTTTGGGTGTCTCTGCCTCCATGAACTACGAGTTAGCACCGAATAGCCCACAAGTATTTCCCAATTTTATGCCTTGGACAGTGAAAGGCGTATGTGAAGTTTCTACCATAGATGAAGCGGATGAAATAGAAGTCCGAGCCTTGGTAGGGAAGGGCAGCTTAAATGATCAAGTGATTGTCGCCAATGATGTTGTCATGATTACCGTGAAATCTGGAGATAAATTTACGGTTACGGCAGACAAAGGTGCTAAAGTACAATTAACCAATCTGGGATTAAATACTGTACACGCGGTCTGCTCTAACACTCGCTAAGGATGCGATATTTATGTCTGAAAAATCTGTGCTGGCTACCGTAGATCCTCAGTTATGGGAAGCCATTTCTGCTGAATCTCAACGTCAAGAAGATCACATAGAGCTTATTGCCTCTGAAAACTACGTGAGTCCCGGCATACTTGCCGCGCAAGGCTCAGTACTTACAAATAAATACGCTGAGGGTTACCCAGGTAAGCGCTATTATGGCGGATGTGAATATGTCGATATCGTTGAACGTTTAGCTATTGAGCGTGCTAAGCAGCTGTTTAAGGCAGATTATGCTAATGTGCAGCCGCATTCTGGGTCGCAAGCCAATGCCGCAGTAATGATGGCCTTATTACAACCTGGCGATGTATTTTTAGGGATGTCGCTCACCCATGGCGGTCATTTGACGCACGGCTCTCCGGTCAATTTTTCCGGAAAAACATATCATTGTTTCTCTTATGGTGTAGATCCTAATACTGGGCTTATTGATTATCATCAAGTTGCTGAACTCGCAAGAGCGCACAAACCCAAGTTGATTATTGCCGGTTTTTCGGCGTATTCACAAATTGTGGATTGGGCTGCTTTTCGAAAAATCGCCGATGAAGTAGGCGCTTTTTTAATGGTCGATATGGCACATGTGGCTGGATTAGTGGCAACAGGCATCTACCCATCGCCACTGCCTTACGCAGATGTTGTCACTAGCACTACACATAAAACCTTAAGAGGGCCTAGAGGCGGGCTTATTTTAGCACGTGCAAATCCCGACATAGAAAAAAAATTACAGTCCGCGGTATTCCCTGGCACACAGGGTGGTCCATTGTTACATGTGATCGCTGCAAAAGCGCTGTGCTTTTTAGAAGCCTTACAGGCTGATTTTAAAACTTACCAAGAGCAAGTCGTACGTAACGCACAGCATATGGCGGAAACTTTACAATCACGAGGCTATAAAATAGTTTCTGGTGGAACAAAAAATCATCTGATGCTGTTGGATCTAACTGATAAAAGCATCACCGGAAAAGAAGCCGAGGCTCTTTTGGGGCGTGCATGGATCACCGTGAATAAGAATACCGTGCCGAATGATCCACAGTCGCCTTTTGTGACCAGTGGATTGCGTCTCGGTACTCCGGCAGTAACTACCCGTGGTTTTGGTTTACCTGAAATAGCTACCTTGTCACATTGGATTGCCGATATCTTGGATGATGCGCAAAATGAGAGCAAAATATTGTCGATTCAAGAATCTGTGCGCGCACTGTGTGCACGATTTCCAGTATACCACGCGTAGCATCCATCCTTCGCGATTTTTATAGAGGTTTTTGTGGAAAAAACAAGCATCAAAAAAAGGCAGAAAGCCCGTACTTTAGTGATGCAAGCACTGTATCAATGGTCAATGACACATGCGTCAGCCGAAGAGATTGAATTACAATTTCGGATGATGAATACTCCCGGCGCTTTTGATGACGCCTACTTCACTATGTTATTACATGGCATTATGCGAGATATTGATAGCATCGAAAAACAATTTGTTGAATTTTTAGATCGTCCTTTAGATGAACTTAATCCCGTAGAGCGCGCCGTATTACGCTTAGGTACTTACGAATTAATGCATAGAATTGAC
>JAUYSE010000032.1 GCA_030696465.1 Legionellaceae bacterium | reverse complement strand
TAAATTGAGGACTATATTTCTTTCTGATTAATTTTTGCTCTAAATCATTATTGTTCATCTTCCACCTCTGCTTAAGATTTTACTCTCTTAGCAGGGTGTCCGACAAATCAGGGCAGGATCAGTTTTTACAAAAAAATCCACTTGCTCTAACTGCGCACATCCCATAGCAGCATTAAGATTTGGCATTCGATAGTTAAAACCAATTTCATCGTGAACAAACTCATAAGAATGCGGTATTTTTGCAGTAGTTGTCAGATGTTTCGCTTTTTTAGCCAAGGCAATATCCGTCAAAATTATACTGCGAAAGTGCCCGAACCTGATACCCTTGAGGAACCCCAATAAATCCATCCGCACCGGTAACTAAAACCCTCATTCAGCTTCCCCATCTAAATAAAATTTATAAACACTTCGCGCGCGATGGATATATAATACGGAAATCATTATCATTGCAATATATTTTTTCGCACCTTACAGAGAATACTATCTATGTTACACGATTGCGGTCATATAAATAGTGCAAATAACCTATGATAAAATTTATTAAATTAATAAATACAGTAAGATATTTACAATGGCGCCAAATTTATTTTCAACTATATTATCGATTAAGAATAAAACGCTTTAACATTCAGTATACAGAAACCCCTTATCCCAGAGATTGGCATAAAGCCTGGTCTGCACCACAAATATCAGAACACTCGATACAGAGTTTAACGCAGGTTCATTTTTTAGGTGAGGCAGGTCACGTTATCAAACCTGAAGATTGGAACGCTCCTAATAAAAGCAAACTCTGGCTCTACCAGCTACATTACTTTGATGGGCTAAACGCCACTCATTCTGATATGCATATAGAATTACATAAGCAATTTATAGAGAAATGGATAAAAGAAAATCCATGTGGTAGTGGCAATGGTTGGGAACCTTATCCATTATCTTTACGTATTGTAAATTTTGTTAAGTGGTTTTCACGAAACAAGCTCCCAGTAAAGCTCGAGTATCTTGTTAGTTTTGGCCTACAAACAGAAGCTCTTCTTTCTCAAATAGAGTACCACATCTTAGGCAATCATCTATTTGCAAATGCAAAAACACTCATTTTTGCAGGCACTTATTTACAAGGAAAGCGTGCTGACATTTGGCTCAAAAAAGGATTAGAAATTCTCGACCAAGAAATAAATGAACAATTTTTACCCGACGGTGGCCACTTTGAATTATCACCAATGTATCATGCCACTTTATTATGGGATCTCTGCGATTTAGTGCACTTAGCAAATCAATCTGGATTACATGATTTAGCTATTCGTAAGACTAACTGGGAAACAACTATAATTAAAGCCATATCTTGGCTGAATACCATGTCGCATCCGGACAACAAAATTTCATTTTTTAATGATGCTACGTTTGGTGTTGCGCCTGAACTTACACAAATAAAAAATTATATTTCTCAATTACATATTCAGGCACCTACAAAACATATTGACCAGTCAATATCACTGAGTTGGCTTAAAGACAGTGGTTATTGTGCGGTTGATATGGGCACCGGATGTAAAGCCATTTTAGATATTGCAAAAATTGGCCCGGATTATCAACCAGGGCACGCACACGCAGATACCTTAAGCTTTGAATTAAGCCTATATGGACAGCGCTTGATCGTAAATTCAGGAATATCTGAATATGGTAATGGGCTAATTCGTCAACAACAAAGAAGTACTCGCGCGCACAATACCATCAGTATCGAGGGTGAAAACTCATCTGAAGTTTGGGGAGGATTTCGCGTCGCACGTCGAGCATACCCCCGGAATATCTTCATCAAAGGCGATAAAAAAAATCTATCCATTCACTGTGAACATAATGGTTTTTTACGATTACCAGGAGGTAATGTTCATCACCGCACATGGAGTTTCTCTAATCAATTAATAACGATTCACGATCATATCGAAGGTAGCTTTAAGAATGCAGAGGCTTTCTTTTATTTTCATCCCGAGGTAAAACCAATTGAATTAAAAAATAATATTATTACTTGTTATTTGTCTTGCGGAAAAAAAGTGGAATTAACCGTTTTTAATGCAGAAAAAATATCGATCCAACCTTCCACTTGGCATCCATTTTTTTATACCTCATTACCAAACCAATGTCTTGTTGTACAATTTAATAATAGTGATTTATTCACACGAATTGAATGGAAGAAATAAAGTGAACATCTTAATCTTATCGTTTTACTACTCCCCTGATCTTTGCGCAGGATCTTTTCGATGTACCGCCTTGGTCAAACAACTACAGCAATTAAACAAACAACTCAAGATTGACGTTATCACCACTCAACCTAATCGTTATGCCTCTTATGATGCAGAGGCTAAGCTATTTGAGCAACAAGACAATGTTTCTATTCGACGCATTCCACTACCTGGCCATCGAAGTGGAATGATCGACCAAGCTAAAGCGTTTATTTATTTTGCAAAAGAAGTTAATAAGCTCATTAAACATCAGGAATACTCTTTAGTTTTTGCAACTTCCTCTCGTTTAATGACGGCAGTATTAGGAACTTGGATTGCACGTAAGAAAAAAACAAAGCTTTATCTCGATATTAGAGATATTTTTGTTGATACGATCAAAGATGTATTTCCCAAAAAAATTTCCATGTTCATCCAACCTTTTTTTTCCAAATTAGAGCAATGGTCTTTTGCTCGCGCTAATTGTATTAACATGGTGTCTAAAGGATTTTATAATTATCTTAATACTCGTTATCCCGATACTAAATTACAATTTTTCACAAACGGTATTGACTCTGAATTTACTTCTTTTAATCATGATACAATTCCCTCTGCTCCCCAAACTAGACCTAAAAGTATACTCTATGCAGGAAATATTGGAGAGGGACAAGGTTTACACCTAATCATTCCTGAGTTAGCGAAACAACTAAATGGCATCGCAAACTTCAAAATCATTGGGGACGGTGGTAAAAAAGAGCTATTAAAAATAGCCACTGTAGGACTAAATAACGTTGAACTATTGCCCCCCATGAATCGCCAACAATTGCTCAAAGAATATCAACAAGCGGATATTCTATTTTTACATTTAAATGATTATGATGCATTTCGTAAAGTATTACCTTCAAAATTATTTGAGTACGCTGCGACAGGTGCACCAATATGGGCTGGTGTTGCGGGATACTCTAAAGAATTCATTCAAGAAGAAATCGAAAATGCAGCTGTTTTTAATCCTTGTAACTACGAGGAAGCGATAAAAGCACTCTCAACCTTAAAACCAGAAAAAATTCATCGTGGCCTCTTTATCGAAAAGTATGATCGAAGTAATATTATGACGGCTATGGCGCAAGATATACTATCGACAATTTAAAAAAGAGATTTTATCTGATTTATTGTCAAGCGAGCGCTGGATGATTAATTTGTTTTTCAATAGAGTCACTTGACAGCTTATTAGGAACAAAGTCTCCATCAAACTTCATTTGAGATATAATTTGCACTA
>JAUYSE010000031.1 GCA_030696465.1 Legionellaceae bacterium | reverse complement strand
AAAGATAAAATTATCCAAGCATATTTGGCACATACACGTGCTAAATTTGTTTTCTTCGAAGGGGCAACGCAACAAATTTTCGCACGAAATATTAAGCAGATTTGGATATTACATGTAAATCTCATCAACGCCTACACCATCGAAAGTCTATTAAACATTGCAGAAAGTCTGGATTATCATTTTATTAGCCTTGAGGATGCCTTACAGGATGAAGCTTATCATTCTGCTGATAATTATTATTCTGATGATGGCGTATCATGGTTGTATCGCTGGGATTTTACTGGGGGAAAGGCGGTTGATTGGTCACAAGATCCTGAGCCCAAAATATTCTTTAAGGTGTTTTAATGGATCTTGTCACAACACTTAGCAAAGAGTCTTTATCGTCAATAGGTACATCTTGGCCTACTCTCCAAATCATAATGCCAGCAAGATGATTTTTAAAAACATAGTCCATTTTGCTTCGAACTGTCTCTGGATTGTCATAGGTGATAAATTGATGTTTTTCAGCGTTGTAGGACCAAACACCATTCACATGACCATTTGACCGTAAGGTATACTCCTGAAAGCCTTCTTGTTTCAGATGGATAATCGTTGAGTAACGTAACAGTCCTTTTCCTAGATCGTCAAAAATCGGAGTGAGGGCTGGATCTGCCGCTTGAAATAAGCCATTATTTTCCGAGCCGACGCCGCCGAAAGAAACGCCATAGGCAGGGAGTCCTAACAGCATTTTTTCATTCGGCACCTTGAATGTGGACATAATGTTAATGGATTCATCACAACTTAAGTTTGCATTGTGTAGGGTATTCGGAGCATGAGGGATCAAATACAAATTACTGGCCAACTCCGTATAAGCAGGCTTATAAAAAGAGGAGGTCAGATCGAAGCACATCATCGAAATGAAATTCGTGTTTTTAGCAATGAGTCGCCAATTATCTTTACCGACGCTTCGAAGTGTCTCCGGATCAATAATAGTAGTTATGGAGATAATCGCTTTTGCGCCTAACTCTTGACGCAACATCACCACTAACTGTGTTAAATTGTTTGCTTCTTGCGGTGTATAAGGGCGGTTGATTTCAAAATCGAGATCTACGCCCGAAAGTTCATATTGATGAATGAGCGTACTAAGGGACCTCACAAAATGGTGAGGATGTTTTATTGCGTTAAAAAAGGAAATTTTATCGTCAGCCCCACCAAGGGAAACTGTTTTTTTAAAATGATTTTTGGGGTTCTGAAGGGATAGGAATGTCGAAAATTGACGCGCATTAAAAATTACATTTCCCACTGGATCGACATGAGAAAAAGCGTACGCAAGTATGGTTAGTGTATCGAGTTTATCTTGTAGTATTTTGTCGGGCTTCATGCTGTCTGTATGCGCTGCTTCTGCTACATAATAGCTCATGATAACGATAGGTTTTTGCGGGTAAAAATAAATTAACGCTAATAATATAAAGACGGTTAGAGTTATTGTTGCTAGAGACTTTATGTTCACCATATTTTTAAAATCGCCTTGTGAGTACAATAGAACCCACTGAACAGTTATAATTGTGAATGGGGTTATTTCTCAGCGTAAAGCCGCCTCTCAGTTGAAGTTCCCAATCCGTAAAAATTCCAAAAAACATCTGGGCTGCCAGATCCTCTTCATAATAGTAGTGGGGAAACGTCTCGTCTTTTTGTAGACCAAACCCCGCGGATACGCCATAGCCAATGTTTTTAGATTGCGCATAATAGATTTCTACTGTGCCCTCATAACCAATAAAACGCAAGGGAGAATAATAGCCATCGGTTGCTCTTCTTCGAAATTGCCAGAGATCCCCATCAACGCCGACCGTTACGAGTAATCGTTCTGAACCATAAATACGAGATTTAGGCCAAACATTGAGATGCACATAACTATTATTATCTGATAGATTAGAGTAGGAAAGCACGGTATTTAAATATTGCTGAATAAAGGGTTGCCATTGCAGCTGTCCACCAATGCGCGTTTCCATAACTTGCAATGAAATCGATTTTGGGGTTTGAGGTACTAAGTAGGCACGATACAGATCACGAAAATTTTCCACGGTCAGTTGCGCTGTTTCCCCCACATTGGTATTGACCAATGCATCATAAATACCATGGTTATCGCCACCTTGTATTTTTAAGCCCCCCACTAAACCCTTTAAATTTAAGGATGCAATTTGTGTTGTAAAGCCTACTCGAGCACTTTGATCCCAAATAGAGGTACCCCCATTGACGGGCACTAATCCGCTTCCAGGAGCGGCCGTTGCACGTTCATAAAGCCCTTGTAATAGAAGGCTGGTGGTGGGCGTTAGAAAATATTGACCACGGACAGGAAAATCCTCAATCCTGGTGGTATCATTTGCGCTGGTATAATCTCCTTCTATATCAATGGATGACCGAAGGGGCGTTAGTATAATATCATTTAGATTCATTACTTCCGGATCATTCGGACTAATTTCATTCAATTTTTTTAAATAGACAAGGGCTTTGTCCGTTTGAAATGCGTCTGTCTGCGCGGTGACTTCCGTGGACAGTACATAAGGATCTTTAGGGCGTGCTCGTAATAATGGCTCATTAATGGTAAGTGAGGAGGTGAAACGCCCCGCTAAGGCGAGAATTCTTGCTAAGGTTTTGCGATAGACCCACGTCTGTCCCTTTAATTGCCGATAATGATCCAGTGCACTCAGTGCGTCACGGAAACGCGCAGTCCAT
Organism: Legionellaceae bacterium; assembly: GCA_030696465.1. Lineage (GTDB taxonomy): Bacteria > Pseudomonadota > Gammaproteobacteria > Legionellales > Legionellaceae > JAUYSE01. The sequence continues at coordinate 2,993 of JAUYSE010000031.1, read as the reverse complement.
GACAATACTTCTGCATATTGAACCCAACCATCGGCTATTTTTGGGTAGTGATGTAAAAACCGCGTGTAAGCGCGAATCGCCAGATCCGTTTTTCCCTGCCAAGCCAGTGAGTGAGCATAATTTAACAACGCATCTTGGTCGAGCGGTTTAAGTTTTAATATTTTTTCGTAACTCAACTGGGTTTGCGTTTGATCTCCAGCCCAGGCTGCTAAGGTGGCTTTTGATCGCCAATAATCGATAGAAGTGGGGTTTAAGGAGATGGCTTTGTTAATGGCCGCTAAGGCCAATTGAGGTTGTTTTGCCGTGGCATAAATTTCAGATAATTTTTTGTATAAAATAGAATCGTTTGGTTTTAATAGAATTGCCTTTTTTGTAGCGTTAGCGGCTTCAACATAGCGGTGGTTTATTGCGGCTTCATTGGCTTGAAAAATTAAATGATCAAAGGGGCTCAGTGGTTTTTCGGTATGAAGTGATTTTTCGGGACTCAGCGATTTTGTATTGTTCAACCATTTTTCAAGTACGTCTTTTGATTTTAAATATTCAACATTATTGGGATCGAGCCTCAATGCGCCTTCTATCGAGGCGATCGCGTTTTCAGGTTTGTTCGCAGAGGCATACACTTTCGATAAATTTTGATACAAAACAGGGTTTTGGGGATTGAGATGAATAGCTTTTTGATAAGCGGTTATGGCCTCTGGATACTGGTGTAATTGATAATGGAGATCGCCAATTTTTCCTAATAAGTCTAGTTCATTCGACACGGAATTTGTAGACTGACGGAGTACATAAAGACGCTGATAACTATCTAACGTGATTTCTAAATTTTTGTTCCAATTGGCAATTTTGGCGCGTGCAATTAAATAATCAACCTCATTTGGTTTTAGTTTCACCGCTTCATTAATCGCTACCAGTGCTTCACGAGGTTGATTGGACTCAGCATAAATTTCAGAAAGCGTTTTATATAATGCGGGGTCATCTGGCGTCAAAGAAATGGCATGTTGGTAAGCATTAATGGTAAGAGGATAATTTTTTAACTGATGTTCTATCGTGGCAACTCTGAGCCACAAGGCTCTTCTTGTCGGATCTTTTAATAAAATATCAAGATAGATTGCGATAGCACTTTGCCATTGATGATACCCTTCTGCTTGTAAACCCTTTGAAGGAATATCAGAGTTGGAGGATGTTGTAGCAAAAATCGTGGAAGTACATATAAAGAAAAGGATACCCAATACAACCTTACGCATACTCATTTTCTCCAACGTCGATTTTTGGTTATCCAAAGGTCAGACATAAATTTTCCCAAGACAACAATGTCGAACATAATTTGCGAATATCGAATGGGGGTAAATAAAATGGCTTTAAAAAAATTCCGGAAGCGTCTATTTTTATGCATTGTCGCAATAATTATTGCATAAAGCGCAACCTCTGACCCAATGGTTGCCAATAAAGTTAACCAGTACTGTAAGATGATGAGTATAATAATAACCGTTGGAAAAGAGAGCTTTTCAAAGGTTGTTGTAAAAACAAACCAACCAATATTCCGACCATATTTTATGGTGTATTCAACCCCAAAAGCTTGTCGATAGGCTTCCTGGATTTTTCGTTTTTCTACCATTTTTTTCAGTTCTGGATTTCGCGCATCCTTTATTTTTTTAATGAGTAATCGTGGAAACTTAAAGGGTGTAAAAAAAAGACTATCAAAATAATAACAACTTTGTAAAAACGAAGAGTGCCACTTGTTTATTTGCTTATATACACCGAAATATCGAGGCTCCATGGTTAATGCATAAGTATTTTGTACGACGATATTACGATATCCTTTGTCAGCAAAGGCGAAACCAAAAAAAATATCTTCCGATGTGGTTAAATCAAAACCAAAAATTTTTGTGTAATGGTCAAGGATATCTTTTAGATATTCCCGTCGATAGACAACAGCGCAGCCGATAGGGAAAATAATAGTACCAAAGAAAACCATTTCACCATGGTAAATGAAACGCTGTAAAAAGAGATAAAGCTCTTCTCGATACGCATTGGTAATGGCCCGCTGAAAGAGTTGAAATTTTGTTTTATCTGGCGAAAAGGGCGTTTCTGGATGTCGCCGGGCAAACTCGGCGATAGGTTCGCGCATGCGTTCATTATTGCGATCTTGTTCCGTTAAGGGTAGAACCATCCCGCACGCACAGGCAATCCCGACACCTTGATAAAGCTCCTCGGTTAAGCGCGCTAAATAATCATCCGACTTCAGAATAGAATCACCGTCAACAATGGCTAAAACATCGGCATCACTTTCATGGGCGGCATAATAGACGGAAGGTGTTTTCCCCTCATTATGCGTTCTTTTAATTATTTTTAGATTTATTTGATGGAGTTGTGCGTAGTCACGAGCAAACTGACAGGTACGATCCGTGCTTGCATCATCATACAGAAGAATTTGTCTGGGCTGTAACGTTTGACGTGTAATCGAATCCAAACATAATAGGATGGTTGCTTCTTCATTATAAGAGGGTATTAATAAATCGACCGTAGCTTTTTTCCAATCTTGATTAGGGGTAGGTATTGTTTTATCGGGACCGTATAACAATCCGATGAGCCCCATTAATCCTGTGGGACCGAGTACTAAATAGGGAATATATGCCACTATGTAATCCTGCTATTCATGTGTTTTTCCTAGAATAATTCACCTCTACATAAGTTGATAACATATATTCCTATGTTTATCTATGAATACCTGTCAAAATGCAGGGGAAACATATTTTATGTGTAAAATTAACACGATATATCCGAGCCGCGACCGTGAGGGCATACTCTTATACACAAGTGCTCACCTTAAGCACCCACAGGTGTCGTCCCGGGATTTAGGGCTGCTTGGCGAGCGCGCGAGCCTTAGCAGGCCCTTAATGCCCGGGATCTATTCAGACATGAGCACGGCGCCACTCATCATAGAGGGATCCCGGACATTAAGAGAAACTAAACCTCGCGCGCTCGCTCAAGTT
>JAUYSE010000009.1 GCA_030696465.1 Legionellaceae bacterium | reverse complement strand
TTTGTATATTGGTTGAATGCCTGTACCCACTGAATTTCTGTTTTTAGCCCCTCAATTGCAGAACCCAGTTTTTTCTGATCGCCACGACATTGCGCTATCCACTGATCGTCAATCGCAGGTAATGGCAAGATTTGAAATTTTTTCATATCCGGACAATGTTTTTGAAATCCTTGAACGGTGAGCGCCACTTGCTTCGCCATATCTGCATGTTTAGACAGACCAAACAAACCTCGGTCTGGAAAAATTATTCTATCTCCAGGCTGTAGCGCATCCAAACGAATAGCCGTTGGGTTATGTAACTCACTATACAATTTAGGATGTTTCAATAACTCAGCGCTCTGTTGATGTATCTTATTCAGCGTTTTTTTATACACCGTATTTTCAGTGGCGATACTTTGAGAATACTGATGCATTTTATTTTCCATCTCGGATAAAGCGCGATAAGCATCAAGCGCGGATAGCGTATTATTTTCAAGTAAATGGCTAATATGCTCAACTCTCGCCAAATCTAAAGCTAAAAAACGAGACTCTAATTTTTGAACCTTTTCGGAAAAACGATTCAAGGTGTGGGCTAAGGACGGATTTACTTTTATTTGCTCCGCAAATACGCCCAATAATAACTTAGATTGTGTTTCTAGTTCATGTAATGCTTGTGGCGCATTTTGTATATGCCGTCCTTTATGTAAGGCTTCACAAGCTGCCGTTAATTTCTCTAAAGAGTCTAAGGTATACTCGCATTGACTTTGCAAGGCACGAGCTGCTTGTGGGTGCCGTGCATACTCGATAGAAAGTCTGTTTTGATCTCCTGCGCTCATGGTATCCCACACGCGTATTTTACCATCTTGATAGAGAAACTGCGCATGAACACTTTCCCCTAAAACTTCATTAAAATTATGTAAACTCTGATCTTGCGTAGTGATATTCGCTAAACTTTTTTGCGCTGTTTGCATCCACTCTCGAGCGTCTCCTGTGTATGCATTATCCTCCATCACTTGTTGTAATGATTGCGCCTCTTGCTCTAAATCATGCGCATACTCGATCAACGATTTTCGTAAATCCTCCGCGTTTATCACATAAGGCCACGATTGTTTTTCATCATGAATCCCTAAAGAGCCTGACACCATATTCGTCGCTAAACTCGTCAACCAGGCCTGTTCTTTTTCAATGTGATGTAAAGTGTTTTTAATAAAGGTTATTCGGTCTTTACACGCATCTTTCACCTTTTTATCTTTGAAACTTGGGTTTTCTCCCAAATCAAGTGGCTCAGGCCGCGCTGGAAGCGAGCTCGTTAACGCAAAAGAACAACAAGTTCTATTCAAAGCTTTGTCTTGCACTTCTCTCTTTGCAACACTATCGTTACTCTGACCCGGTAATCTTTTTCCAGCCACTCTCTTCGGGCCCTCAAAAACAGGTCCTGTAATCGCTATCGTCGGAGATTCTAAACCACGAACTTTTTCTTGCGCCGCGACAATATCATCCGGATTCGTAATCAATACATAGGGATTATGCGCCATAACCCCCCAATTATCTTTTGCTGAATTTGTTACATAACTGTCTGACACATTTTGAGCCAGAGAGGTTGCACCCTTAATAAGTAAGCTCGCAACATGCCCTGGAGGACCCGCCATCACCAAACCCGAGGCCAGGGTATTGGCTACTCCAGTGATGCGCTGTACTCGCATCTTACTTTCGCCTTCCTGAGTATTTGCCCCGATGTTCACTACTTGCTGCACCATTTCATCCAAATTATGTTGAAAGGTATCTCGTACGGATAACCACTCTTTTAAAACAGCTTCTGCTTTTTCAGGGGCGTCTGGATATTTTTCCTTTACCTCTGCTTGCTCTTTTTCATAAAATTCGGCCAGATTTTTGTACATAAGATGCGCATTTAGCGTTACTTTTTGCGCCTCTTGTGAAATACTACTCTGCTCACTTTTTTGTTTTTTGCGTTCAGAATTATAATTATATTCCCTCAACAAGCCAACGATGACACCAACCTCCAGACCTAAAGCACCGGAAGCTATATTTTCGGTCTGATCCGCGAATGTATTTTGATAAATCCCATAAGTACTTAACACCAGTCCTTCCGATTTTTTAGCAAGCGACTGTCCGCGCTCAGCCGCGGAACCCGTATTCATCCCTCGGATGGCAGCCACCAGTGACGCGGCCATAAATACCGCCTCTGGCGCAATTTTAAATAAACCAATCTTGTCCTCACTAGATAAATCACTATTATCCGCACTGGATTGAATATCTTGTTTATTTGAATTTTGAGACAGCTGGGCGATAATGTCTTCTTTATGGCTCAAGGATTTTTTTTCAAAATTATTTAGATACTTCTCACAGGCCTCTGCAAGCATAGCAATGCCTTCTGATTTTGGAGAAATCAGAACCTCGCCATAAATCGCTTCTAGTGTTGCTCGCTCTTTTGGCGACAATTTTAGTTTATCAGAAACCGTCCCAACACTTAAAAATCCCAAATAAACGGCCTGTGCTAAGGTAGTTCCTCGTGCGCTTACAGGCATAAGATGCCTCTTGTGCAGAGCTATATTTAATCATTATAGTACATGTTTATAATTTCCATGCTATAATGGCCAATTTCAACTCAAGACCAAAGTCTATGGCCGCTTCTTTTTCATTCTGGCGCACCACTATATGGGCGCTTATCAGTACTGCATTTATCGCTTTTATGGCATTCTTATTTTTGTTTGCCTATGTCGAAAGTGAACTACCCAATGTAGACGCCTTAAAAACCGTAGATCTACAGGTGCCTTTACGAATTTATACGAAAGAAGGACAACTCATACAAGAATACGGCGAAAAAAGACGTATCCCTCTGCCTTACGACCAAGTTCCACCGTTGCTCATCAAAGCCATATTGGTCACTGAAGATCAACGTTTTTTTGAACATCCAGGCGTAGACATTCTCGGTCTAGGACGTGCAGCCATTAGTGTTATTCAAACCGGAAGTAAATCTCAAGGCGGAAGCACCATTACCATGCAGGTCGCCCGAAATTTCTTTCTTAGCCGCAAAAAGACTTTTTTTCGTAAATTTAACGAAATTTTACTAGCCATAAAAATAGATAAAGAGCTCAGCAAGCAAAAAATTTTAGAGCTCTATCTCAATAAAATATATCTGGGTAATCGCGCTTATGGTGTGGGTGCTGCTGCACAAATTTATTACGGAAAGCCCCTCAATACTTTAAATCTTGCTGAGTTAGCGATGATAGCCGGCTTACCACAAGCCCCCTCTGTTATTAACCCCATTAACAGCCCTGCTGCGGCAAAAAAACGTCGCGATCATGTATTAGATCGCCTTCTCGAAGAAGGTATCATTGACAAAGCCGCACATGACCACGCTCAACAAGCACCCATTGTTGCGCACTATCATGGTGCACGCATTGAAGTTTCTGCGCCTTATGCTGCAGAAATGATCCGACAGTCTCTCTATCAACACTTCGGAAAAAGCGCCTATACTAAAGGCTATAAGGTATACACAACCCTGAGTGGCCCCCTGCAAACCGCCGCTAATCAGTCCGTTATCGCTCAACTCCTCGCCTATGATCATCGGCATGGTTACCGAGGTTCTGTTGGACACGTCGCCTATTCTGAACAGGTCCCTGTCTATAATGTGCTAAAATCTTATCCTTCCATTCCTCCACTAGAAGCCGCATGGGTGACAGACGTGCATGAGCGCAGTATCGACGTCAAACTACAAAATGGTCATCTTGTATCGCTCCCTTGGAGCGCCCTCTCTTGGGCCAGACCTGCCTTAAGAAATGGCTACATGGGACGCTCCCCTACGAATGCTTACACCTTAGCGAAAAAAGGCGACATTATTTATGTCATGAAAAACCCGGAAGGCTATGTATTAAGTCAAATTCCCGCTATTGAAGGGGCTCTCGTGGCCCTATCACCCAACACTGGCGGCATTCTTGCACTGGTTGGTGGAATACAATTTGAGCACAGTAAATTTAATCGGGCCACTCAATCTTTACGACAACCTGGTTCTAGTTTCAAGCCATTCATTTATGCTGCCGCACTGCAAAAAGGCTATTCTCTGGCAACGCTCATTAATGATGCCCCCATTGTGATGAACGATCCTAGTTTGCCGCATCTCTGGAGACCTCATAATTCTCACAACACCTTTGATGGACCGATTCGTTTAAAAGATGCTTTAGTGCGCTCTGTCAATCTTGTGCCGATTCGTATCTTAGACGATATTGGTGTCGATTATGTCATCCCTTTTTTAAATCATTTAGGTTTCAATACGACTACCATGCCACATGGCTTATCGCTGGCATTGGGAAGTTTATCGATCAGTCCTTTAGAACTCACCACTGCTTACGCTATTTTTGCCAATGGTGGCTATCGCGTCGAACCCTATTTTGTCGAAAAAATTACCGACAATCGAGATCATATCCTGGTTGCCGCGAAACCGAGCACCGTGCCTTCTGTTGCGCACACAGGCTCAGCGCAAATACCCGCTGCTTCGCGTGTATTATCAAGCGATGTTGCTTTTTTAATGAACGCTGCACTACAAGAAGTCATTCAAAAAGGGACTGGCTCTGCCGCAAAAATACTGAACCGTCATGATATCGCCGGAAAAACGGGAACCACTAATGAACAAGTGGATGGCTGGTTTGCAGGCTATTCCCCTGATATCGCAGTCACGGTATGGGCGGGCTTTGATACCCCTAAAAGTCTACATGAATATGGGCATCAAACCGCCCTGCCCATGTGGATTGCTTTTATGAAGGAAGCGCTACCGCTGTTCCCTGAAAAAAACACACCCATGCCTGACAATGTCGTCGCCATGGCGATTAATCCTAAAACGGGCTTACTTGCGAACGAACATACAAACCACCCTATTCAAGAGTATTTCCGCAAAGATGAAATTCCAGCATTGAGTGAAGAAACTGAAGCGGTGATTACGCAAAATGGTATTCGGGTGGAAGAAGAGCAAGGGAGTTTATTTTGATGAGGGGATCTTGAAAGGTTATTGAATGTTGTGGGCCCCCCTGTGCAGGGTAAACGCATTTAATAGCTACACATAAAGTCAAATCGCCTGCTTTTTGCGCTTTATACCCGAGAGTTACACACGAAATTTGAATATAACTTAATGTTTCTAAATGAAATATACCATTTCCTCCTACGTACCAATGCTCAGAGCTCCTACGTACCGCGGCTTGTCCGCGGTATCCAGAACGATGTTTATGATAGATGTAAAGCTTTATTTTTAAACAAAAATCTCTGGATTCCGCGGACAAGCCGCGGTACGTAGGCGTTTTAATTTCGTGTGGTTCTCTCAGGCTTTATGCGCGGAATCCAGCGACGATCTGGTATGAGGTGTTTTGTAATTAAAAATTAGATGCATTTACCGTGGCACCCTGTGTGCCTGAGTTACTTTAGTACAGAAAATATGGCATAACCATTGCCTATGAGACCCACAAATGAACTTGACGATCAAACATTGACCATGATATGCTAAGCATCTTTACCTTTTAAGATACTTGATGAAAAAAGTTTAACGGGTGCCGCAGCAAATGCGATGGAACAAGTGCTTACTGAAGCGGCCACCTCAGCAATCCCCGATAAAGTCATGAGCCTTTGGCATCGATTTACAAAGTCTAAAGAAAGTTTAACCCGAACAGAACATATCACTTGCTTTAACGCACTCTACGGAAATTTAAAAACATTTTGCAGTCCCGAGATGAACCACTCACTTCCTCCCAAAATTGCTGTATGTTGGTCAGTTTTTAATTTTGAAGTAGTCAATGCTCTAGATTATCATTTTACAAATATGGTAGATTTGCAACAGTTACTTACCACTGTTCGGCAAGAAAACACTTATACTCATCCCGTAACCACAAGTATCCTAAGTACCTTTGATGGTATAAACGCGCTCGCCTCTTCAGAAACAAAAACTTTAGTGCAAGTCACGCTAGGATATGTCGCTGCTGTCGCAATAGAACTTGCAAGGATTGAGGATAGCACGCAACAAACAGCCATTATTGTACACTTAGAAAGAGTCATCACCACTCTACACGCCAATACAGAATATCGAAACATTGCAGGTGAACAAGTCTCTAAAGCGCTCAATGCTTTACTCTCTGTCTTTAAGGACTTTCTCACAAACCATCAGGCTAAAGAACGAATAGAGCGCATTACCAATGCCGTTAAAGCATTTTTAAAAAATCAAATTGAATTAGTTACCCTTTTGTTACAGGTGCTGTTAATCGCAACAGAAGGGGGAAATAAACAAAAACTCACTTTTGATTGTGTAAAGATTAAAAAGGGAGAACTCACTAATGCTGATAATCCGGCTCGTTTTAATCCAAGCAACCCTTTTCAACCTTTAATATCATATACAGCAGGATGGATACCGAATCTGCATGGAGGGCAAAACTCGGGTCAAGAACCTCTTAAAACGCTTGAATTACCGACCATAGAGGTCATTCAGAATTTTCTTGCGACTGCGTTGAACCATGGCTTTCTGATAAAGGAACAGAGAGTCCATTATGGGGACGACACTGTCTTGTACCTACTGGAGCGCTCCAACAATACGTGGATTACCAAAACAGATGCGATCGCTATTACACAATCTGCAAAACAGCTACATCGCTTGGCCGATTGGCTGCGTTTTCATTTATATATTGCCGATAAACTATATCATTTAAACATATTATTGATCATGCAAGGTCAAGCATGGTTTGCGCAGGGAGCGGAAGCTACCTTTATTCAACTATTTATACAACGCTATAATACCTTATTTCAAAAATTTACAAATGAAATAGGGGACATACACACTTTTTTAAGCGACAGAGCTGGTAGTAACGTAGGCCCTGAGCATAATATATTTTATACGTTTAATAAAATCGAAGAGATTTCGAAAACACTCCAAGAAAATGCGCTTACGCATTTATTAAAGGTACAAGAACATTTTTCTAGTATTCGTGGTATTGCGGACGAGTCGCGTCAACGTTTTTTTTCGGATCTCACTTTTTTTTTAAATGACTCTGGATATCAATTCGAGCTCCCACCGTATGAAGAAATACTCTCAAACCCCTTAACAATAATGCCTTTGCCTCAAACCAGTACGCCGGTTCAACTCCAATGTACCACGGTCTCTACGCACTTTACCCCGACAGAGAAAATAAAACATATTTTAGAAAGCTATGCATACCAACACGGTTATACATTCAAACTAGATAATATTGCCGACGAGATTCGATTAACACCCGGATCTCCGAATGAATTTCAGCTTACCTCTTCACACAGCGGAGAGACTCACGAAGTCAGAGCACAATGGATTCTAGAATGCCTTAAATTGTTCACGCCTGAAAAAACAGTGCAGGAGCTTTTAGAAGCGATGGCGCAAAAAATTAAGACTCTGCAGCTCGGTCTGAAAAAATATTCCCATTTCAAATCAAAACTCGGAGGAAAAACAGATATAGAGAAATGTATTGAAGAAATAATTACAGAAATAGAAAAAAGTGTGATTACAAAACCAACATTACCACCAAATGGATCGGCACCCGCAAACTCTTTGCCTACATCAGCGCAAAATGCAGCAGCATCGCCTACTACCACTTCTTCTTTATCAACTAACTCCGTTTCAAATTCAAAGGAACCCTCACTCATGCCCCAAAGTCTTGCACCCTCGCCCGTAATACAACCCTGTAATCAAACAAGCAAGGGATATCATCGTCATAGAGTGCCTGGAGATGGAGACTGTGGTTACACTGCGTATGGTATTACTCGAGAAGCAGCCTATTCGTTACTAAAAACCAAGAAGGCAGACAGTTCTATTC